>JAYUJG010000086.1:0-9482 GCA_043765355.1 Acidobacteriaceae bacterium
CAAAAATCCACGACAAAAAACACAATTGGCTTTCATCTTTCCTCCGCATGAGAGACACAAGTACGCGGACGCACCAAGGCGTCCTTGGCGGAAAGTGAAAGCCGATCAGATTCTCAGGATTTGTGAAGCGGAGGGCGGGGACTCAGGGGGAGAATGCACACTAGAAGCAAGCGCGGACCAATCCGGGGGCGACGCCAAAGCAGCGTCCGGCCGAACCGCAAAATGAGGAACCACACTCAGATCGACAGCCAACGAATGAATCGCCGTCACCAACGAAACCGGGCCGGGCACAACAACTGTCTCGCAGCAGGAGTGCGAAGACGGCATCTGCATCTTGCCGCACTGCTCCGCCATATGGCGGCAGCACTCCTTTTCGGCCTGCGTCATCTGGGCATCTGGCAAAAAGCACGCCATCGCTGGCCCGCCAACGACCGCCAGCATAAGGACGACCACACCGATCTTGGACCAGAAATTCAAGAGGCTAATAAACCTGCCAACACAATACTAACAATAGTAGGACGCATTCCCAAACGAAAGGTTACAAAAGTTTTACAAAAGTAGCCGTTCGCGGGATTCTTCTTGGCTGCCGAGTAGCTTGCTTGCGCCAACAGAAAATAGCCAACGTCACTATTTTCGATTATTATGGATTCTGATAATAGTGCGGAACGGTATTTTCGACTCCGAAGGTGTCTATGCCCAAGCTAGCTTACATTCCCGGCAAGAGAGTATCGCAAGGTAGCTACTCCGCCTTCGTACCTGCGCCCCTTCCTCCCGAACTTCACTGGACACCGCGGCTGATTGGCGCGCTATCGGACGCAGACCGGCTCGTCGGAAGACTAGCGGGCGAAGGTGGTCGGCTTCCCAATCCCCATATTTTGATCCGCCCCTTCATACAGCGTGAAGCTGTGCTATCGAGCAAGATTGAAGGTACCCAGGCGACGCTGGGTGAGTTGCTCGCCGCTGAGGCCGGAGCAATAGTGGATCGCAGCCCCGACGATCTTCGGGAAGTTGGCAACTACGTGGTTGCTCTTGAGCACGGAATCTCACGGCTCAAGAAACTGCCGCTTTGCGTCAGGCTCACTCGCGAGTTGCACGAAAAGCTCATGACAGGCGTCAGGGGGCACCACGCCGCACCCGGACGTTTTCGTAACATTCAGAACTGGATTGGCAAACCGGGCAGTACTGCCGCAACCGCTTCATACATCCCACCTCCTCCGGGAGAAGTGGAACCCTGTCTCGCTGACTGGGAAAAGTTCCTGCATGAATCGGCCCTCCCACCTTTGGTGACCATTGCGCTGACCCACTATCAATTCGAAGCCATTCACCCGTTTCTTGATGGCAATGGCCGAGTCGGACGCCTCCTCATAACCTTGTTCCTGATCGAGCGTCAGATACTCCCGACACCGCTGCTCTATTTGTCAGCATTCTTTGAAGCTTCGCGGCGGGACTACTACGAGGGCTTACGTGAGGTCAGCGAACGGGGGGCGTGGAACGATTGGCTGGAGTATTTCTTACTGGGAGTCGCTCGCATGTCGGAGGATGCTTTGAGTCGAGCCACGCGCATCAACCAACTGCTGGCCCAGTGGCAGAAGAGAGTCTCCGGTGCATCAACCAACAATCCATTGCGCGTCGTCGAACTCTTAGGAGGAAATCCTTTCATCACGACGAAGGGGGTGGCTGAGAAACTGGCGGTCGCATTCACGACAGCACAGCGTGCAATCGAACGGCTGGAACGCGCGGGCATTGTCAAACGGGTAGGCGATGCGAAGCGCGACCGAGTCTATTGCGCGGGCGCGCTGCTTGATATCCTCGAAGAACCGGCCCACATCAGGCCCACTGCCGAAAAATAGGTTGAGTTTTTTCTGGATTGTTCCCGCCGGTGATTTGCGAGGCACAAGCGTGCGCACGCTCGTGACAGTGCCTCCGAATTCTGCATCCCGACAGGCTCAACTTCCCAGAACCGGACTTCTGGCCCGCATCGTGGGGAGGTCGTCCTAGCCCATAACTTCAGAGCTTCTCCGATCCATCCCCTATCCATCCCCTATCCGTATCCTGCACACGGTACAATCGAGCGACACGATATGCCCCTGACTCCCGGAACTCGGTTGGGACCCTACGAAATCCTGGCGCCCATCGGCGCGGGCGGCATGGGCGAAGTATACAAAGCACGCGACACACGCCTCGAACGAGATGTCGCCGTCAAGGTGCTGCCGGCCAATCTTTCTTCGGATCCGAATCTGCGGCAGCGGTTGGAGCGCGAAGCGAAGGCGGTTTCCAAACTTTCGCATCCCCACATTTGTATGCTGCACGACATCGGACACCAGGACGGCGTGGACTTCCTTGTCATGGAACTGGTGGACGGCGAGACGCTGGAGCACAAGCTACTGAAGGGACCGCTGCCGCCGGACCAGACACTCCGAATCGGAGCGCAGATCGCCGATGCGCTCGCCAAAGCGCACAAGCTGGGATTCGTGCACCGCGACCTGAAGCCCGCCAACGTCATGCTGACGAAGACCGGCGCCAAGTTGATGGATTTCGGACTCGCCAAGCAGTTCGGTCCTGCGCCTCTTGCTGCCGCGCTCACCGAGATGACGGTGGAGAACGCCAAACTGACTAGCGAAGGCACGCTGGTCGGAACGTTTCAATACATGGCTCCGGAGCAACTGGAAGGCAAAGAAGCTGACCATCGCGCTGATATTTTCGCGCTGGGTGAATTGATTTACGAAATGGCTACAGGGAAACCGGCGTTCAGTGGAAGGAGCCGGGCTAGTTTGATCGCGGCTATCCTGACTACCGAGCCGCCACCGATGACGGGATTGCAACCCATGACGCCGGCAGGGCTGGAACGATTGGTCAAGAAGTGTCTGGCGAAGGATCCGGACGACCGCTGGCAGAGTGCCAGTGACCTCGCCGAACAGCTGAAGTGGATCGGTGAAGGTCAGCGGGCAGTGACCAAGGAAGATGTTCCAGTTGCCCGTAGAAGTTGGGCAGGCGCGGGCTGGGTGTTGGCCGCCGCGTCTTTTTTGCTCCTGATACCCGGGGCGGCTGTTTGGTGGAAGACAGCTCACCGCCAGTTGCCCGCGATGTATTTCAACGCCGCTGTTCCGTTTCCCGCGAACGATCTGGCCGTATCGCCCGACGAGCGCGTAGTGGCGATGGTCGCTTATTCGGCACAGACCAATGACTACGTGCTGTGGACGTATGAGATCGGGACTCGGCGCACTACCTCGTTCGACGGCACGCAAGGGGCGTCGTCTCCGTTCTGGTCACCCGACGGCAAGACCATCGGATTTTTTGCCGAGGGGAAACTGAAGAGAGTGGAACTTGCAGGCGGCCAGGTGCAAATCATCTGCGATGCGCCCAACGGACGCGGCGGGGCGTGGAACAGCGCGGGCGAGATCGTCCTTTCTCCGGACGCACTCGGCGGGTTGTCCCGGGTATCGGCGCAGGGAGGCTCTCCGGTTGAATTGACCAAGCTCGATTCAGCACGCGGTGAGTCCAGTCATCGCTGGCCTGTATTCCTGCCGGATGGAAAACATTTTATCTATTTGACGGCGAACTTCAGCGGGAAGATCGAGGTTAACGCAATCTTTCTGTCCTCGCTCGATTCAACCGAAAAACGGTTGCTGGTGCACACCGGTGCGAACGCATCGTATGCGGAGCCCGGCTACCTGCTCTACCTGCGGGACAAGACGCTTGTCGCGCAACGCTTTGACCGGCGTACCTACGTTCTGAGCGGTGAGCCCCAGGTGTTGAACGATGAAGTGCTGTTTTTCCCGCAGGTCATGCGCGCTGTTTTCGCAGCATCGGGTGCAAATATTGTGGTCGCCCAAACCGGAAAGGGCGCTCACCTGTCGCAACTCACGTGGTACGACCGCAGCGGAAAACAGGTTGGCACGGTGGGCAAGCCGGGGTGGTACAACAACTTGCATCTTTCCCTCGACGGGCACCGGGTCGCCACCGACGAGACCGACCCGGATGGACGCAATATTGATATCTGGGTCCATGAGCCCGCCCGCGACGCCACCACGCGATTGACTTTCGATCCTGCTCTGGATCAGACGCCGGTCTGGGCCCCCGATGGCAAGACCATTCTGTTCAGTTCCAACCGCGGCCTCAACTTCCGTCTCTATCTAAAAAATGCGGACGGATCCGGAACGGAAGCAGAAGTGGCGAGCGCCGGATTTACATTATTCAATCCGTGGCACTGGTCGCGTGACGGCAAGTACGTGCTGCTCAGGAAGGGCAACGAACTGGGATACATGACGTTGCCAGAGCGCGTCATAAAACCGCTAATTCAGGCAAGTTGGACGGTGCGCGATGCGCAATTTTCTCCCGATGGCCGCTGGATCGCCTATGCCTCCAACGAGACGGGCAAGATGGAAATCTACGTATCTCCCTTCCCGAACGTGAACGGCAAGTGGCAGGTATCAACCGGCGGCGGACAAGAGCCGAGGTGGCGCGGCGACGGCAAAGAATTGTTCTACCTGTCGCCGGACGGGAAGATCATGGCCGCGCAGGTTACGAGCGGAGCCAGCTTCGCAGCTGGCCCTCCGGTTGCCCTCTTTCAAACCCACCGCCGCCAGCCGCTGTCTTCCCAGGACACTTACTCCTACGACGTCAGCCAGGACGGGCAGAGATTCCTGGTTGCAACCCGGTTAGACGAGGCCAACGCCGCACCGCTGTCCGTCCTTCTCAACTGGGCTTCGGAGATGGAGAAGTAGCGACAGCCGAAAGCAAAAATATCGGTGCGCGCATCAGCTTCTTTACCTTCCAACTGTTCCGGTGCCATGTACTGAAACGTCCCGACAATCATGCCCGCAGTTGTCAGCTTCGACTGCTCCTGCGTCATTTCGGTCAACGCGTCAGCCAGAGGAGCTCTTCCTGACTGCGTTGCCAATCCAAAATCCAGCAGCTTGGCCCCGCACGTAGACTAGCCAGAAACGGCGCTTTAGTAAGTTGGTTCCACCTAGACTCCAAACCTTAATTGCGCGCTGATGGGGCATAGCCGCGTTACCACACAAGCGATTGGACCAACTTGGTTTCACCCGCCCACAGACAGCAGATCCTCTTCCACCAGCAACTCCAGCTCGATCCAACCCTCCACCGGCAGCGCGTCAACCGGTAGTTGGTTCTGCCACATACTAAAGCGCAAACGGAGGCGCACCGTCAGCATGTCCGAGCTTTGTGCCCCTCGCACTTTGTCGATCTCCAGCGGAGCCGCCAGCAACCAGGTCAGCGGCAGTCGGAACTCAAGATTGCGCAGGACCGCAACCCGAGCCTGTTCGGCGTTTGGATCACTGGCATCGACCGAATTGGCAATCAGCGTGCCGTCCGCGTCGTTCACTTCCCACGACTGTAGCCGGGCGCCAGCGACTGACACGCCCAGCCGCAATTCCCTTCGCGGCTTAGTCGCGTGCCTGGCCCACGACTCCAGATTCACGACCACCTCGAAAGCGTCTTGCGGCACACGATCGGCGAAATCCAAGCGGCCGTAGACATAGTCTTCGTCGATCCCGGCAAACACTTCGTCGAGCAAAAATTGCTTGCCGTGCATGGACCCCGAGCGCTGATCGGCGGTGTAACACGCCGCCCCCATCCACTCGAAATAGCGCACCGTATCGCCGGTAACCCTCGGATGAATGTATGCAGTCTGGGGCGTGACTGAAGGCCGCGCCACCGCGCCGGTAATCGGCTGCGCCAGATAACTCGGCGGAGTGCCGCCCAGCGCCTGATAAACATTCGAGAGATGTTTGCGGTACAGGTCGTCAAAATCGCGGTCGTTCGCCGAATGGTGCTCGGGGCCATACCACCAGTTCCAATCGCTGCCCTCGGCGATCATGATCTCTTCAAACGCAAGTTTGCGTTGCGCTTCGGTGGCGCCGGGCGCTGCCTGCGCATAGAAATTGCGTGCGTGATACAGATAGTCCCAAGCCTTGTTGTCCTCGGGCGCTCCAATCCACACATTGAAGTTCGCGTTGATCCAGGACCCCGGCACGATCGACTTCAGATGGCCCACATTCTCATGACGCGCAATCGCCTCCGTCACCGTAACGGCTTCCATCCCGGGATCGTTCTGCAGCGCTTCATAGAATCGGCGCAGGAATTCCCTGCCCGACTGCGGATAGTATTCCCACGCATTTTCGCCATCGAGAATAATTGGCACGACGGCATCTTGCCCGTTATCCACAATCGACTTCGCCGACTCTTTGATTTTATGGATGAGATTGTTGGCGGCATCCTGCGGCGGCATTCCCGAATACACAAATCCGATCAGGTCGGAGAGCGTGTGATTTCGGAAAAGAAGATTCATTTCTGTGCCGGCATTCTCGTAGCGATAGATGGTGCAAAGCTTTTGCGCGCCGTCTGAATTCAGGTGGCCGTACCCATCACGCGAGAAGTTCGTGCCCAGCGTCCGTCCCAGCACGCCTTCATCGGTGGCCATCCACTGCACCCCAAGCTGATGGCCGATCGCCAACGCCTCTTCGGAAACGCCGCCCTCCGACGGCCACACTCCCCGCGGCCGCATGCCAAACACCTCTTCGTGAAGATCGAGTCCGCGGAGCAATTGTTGGCGCGCGTCTTCGGGATGGCGAAAACGATTCTGCGGCAACGGCAGTCCGGGCGTTGATTCCGCCCCCATCTGGGTGTCGCACAGCAGCGGCAGAATGGGATGATAAAAAGCCGAAGCCGAAATTTCGATCAAGCCCTTGTTTGCCGCCTCCGTATGTACCGGCAAAACGCGGCCCAGCAGTTCGCGCTCTTTCGCGATCACGAACCGCTGGTCGTCGAGGGTGAAATTGCGGCCCTTGCGAATCAGTTCCGCGACATCTTTCTCCGCCAGGAAGAACTCATCAAACCATCCAATTTGCGACAGTACCTGCAGGTCAGTAAAGTCCTGGGCTTGAAAATATTTCTCAGCATTTTCCGGGGAATCGCCAGCCGCGCGAAACTTCTCGAACAGCTCGCGATAGCGCGGATAGCGTCCGATCACATTGACGGGATTCGCCTGAAACAAATATTGCAGCGCAAACCGCCGTTCCGCTTCCGTCAAGTCTTTCGCGGGGCGGCTCGCCACCTGTAGAAAAGGATCCTGGGCGTCGCCGGAAGCATAATCCTGAATCTGCGTGATCAGCGACGGCCCCAGATTAAACGTCTGATGCACCTGAGGAAACTCGTCCAGCAGCTTCACCATCCCGTAGTAATCCTTCAACGCATGGAGCCGCGTCCAGGGCAGGCGATACTGCCCCGTCAGCAGGTCTTTATAAAACGGCTGGTGCTGGTGCCACAGGACGACAACTCGCAGTTGGGCCATGACTCGGATTCCGCCGGGACAGATGGGCGATGTGTCAGTTTAATGCATCCGCCAATTCCAGCATTGCATTCCGGCATTACAATAGTGCTCCCATGAAAAGCACCTACCTGTTGATCCTCTTGACTTCGCTATGCGCGCAGGGTCAATCCAACCAAAGGGCGAATATCCCCGGTGCCGCACATAAGGCTCTCGCCACGCTCAACGGGCGCTTGCGCTTCAACGACTTGGAGCATTCCGTCGACGTCCTGCGCGACCGCTGGGGAGTGGCCCACATCTACGCGCAGAACCAGCACGATCTTTTTTTCGCGCAGGGAGTAGTCGCCGCGCAAGACCGCCTGTTCCAGATGGAGCTCTGGAAGCGCGCCGGTCAGGGACGCCTGGCCGAAGTTCTGGGCCCGTCGGCGCTGCAACGCGATGTAAACGCCCGAGCCCTGCGCTATCGCGGCGACATGCAGACCGAATTTGAAAGTTACTCCCCCGACACGCGCGCGATTCTCACCGCCTTCACCGACGGTATCAACTCCTACATCGCCAGTCTTACCGCTCCCGGCGGCCCGGGCTTGCCCATCGAATTTCAACTCGCCGGATTTTCACCCGACAGTTGGCATCCCGAAGACTGCCTCAACCGTATGGCTGCTTTTTCGATGACCGGGAACGCATTTAGCGAACTCGAACACGCGCAGGCTCTAACGGAACTCGGCGCCGGCAAAGCTGCGGAGCTGTTTGGCTTCGATCCCGCGGTCGCGCTCGATCCCGCCGCCGGACTCGACCTCGCCGGACTCTCTCCCGAACTGCTCAAGAACCTAGTCGGCAGCGATCGCCGCATCGAATTTCCCACCCACTCTCTCGAAGGCAGCAACAACTGGACCGTCTCTGGCGCACTCACCGCCAGCGGCAAACCGCTTCTCGCCAACGATCCTCATCGCGTCATTGCTCTGCCCTCGCTGCGCTACATGATTCACCTCGTGGCTCCCGGGTGGAACGTGATCGGCGCCGGCGAACCCGGGCTTCCCGGCGTGGCGCTCGGCCACAACCAACACATCGCCTGGGGATTCACCATCTTCGGCCTCGATCAGCAGGACCTCTATGTCGAAGACCTGAATCCTGCGAATCCGCTCGAGTACAAGACAGAGACTGGCTGGAAAACGATGGAGGCTAGGAGCGAAATGTTTTTTGTGAAAGGCTCCGCCGCGGTCGAAATAGATTTGAAATTCACGCGCCACGGCCCCGTGCTGTGGCAAGACGGCAAGCGCGCTCTGGCTCTACGCTGGGTTGGAAGCGAGCCCGGGACAGCCGGTTATCTCGCTTCGCTGGCCATCGATCGCGCCCAAACTTGGGACCAATTCGAAGCTGCTGTCGCGCGCTGGAAAGTTCCCTCCGAGAATCTGGTGTATGCCGACATTGCCGGCAACATCGGCGAGCACTCGGCCGGACTCGCGCCCCTCCGCAGCTGGACCGGCCTTCTCCCCGTTCCCGGCAACGGCGCTTACAACTGGACAGGATTCATCCCCACCTCAGAGCTGCCCCATTTTTTCAATCCGAAAGAAGGCTTCGTGGCGACCGCGAATCACAAAATGATCCCCGACAAATATCCCTACAACGTCGGCTTCGAGTGGTCTCCGCTGTATCGCATCACGCGCATCCGTTCCGTGATCGAGAACGCGAAACGGGATCGCCACCCGCTGTCTGTGGCCGATATGGAAGCGTTGCAAACCGACGTTCTCTCGTTGCCCGCGCTGGATTTTCAGAAACTCGTGCAGTCCACGTCGCTTGCGGCTTCACTGAAGGCTGATCCATCGCTAAAAAGCTTTCTGTCCTGGGATGGTGAACTCAATCGCGAATCTGCCGACGCGGCGTTGTACGAGGTCTGGCTATGGCAGATTTCTCGCGCTCTCGGCGAACGCTTTTCGAAAGAGCACAGCTCACATTACAAAGAACTTCCGCCCGACACCGTCCTGCGTATTTTCTCTACCCCCGCCGATCACAAAGACCTCTTCGGCGACAATCCGCAAGCCGGCCGTGATCGGATGTTGCTTGACACCCTGCGATCCGCACACGCGGAACTTGAACGGCTCCTCGGCTCCGACGCCGCGCAGTGGACGTGGGGAAAGATTCACACCGTTCACTTTCGCCACGCAGTCGACCAGCAGGCCGGAGCCAAGGACCT
>JAYUJG010000087.1:0-2188 GCA_043765355.1 Acidobacteriaceae bacterium
GGGCAACCGGCCCCAGCGGCCCTTCGGCCGCCGCGGCGATATAGATGGCTTCCACCGTTCCGTTTTGCATTGCGCGCCTCCACTCACTGCGACTACGAACTATGCCTTCTTTTCCGCCTCGACGATCGAAATCGCCTTTTCCAACACATCGATCGCAACGTCGGCTTCATCTTTGGTAACGATGAGCGCTGGCGCGATGCGCACCGTGCTCGGACCGCAACCCAAAAACAAAATGCCGCGCTCGAACGCCAATTCAACAATGCGGTCGCGCTCGCTCGCTCCGTATTCGCGAGTCGTCTGATCCTTCACGATCTCGACGCCAACCATCAGTCCGCGCCCGCGAACGTCGCCCACGATCCTGTGCTTCTTTGGCCAGTCCGCCATACGCTTCCGCATGTGGTCGCCGACTTCCTGCGAATTTCGCAGCAAGCCTTCTTTCTCGATCACGTCAAGTGTTGCCAGGGCTGCGGCGATGCAGACCGGGTTCCCCCCAAAAGTCGAAGCGTGCGAGCCGGGAATCCAATCCATCACGTCGGCCTTGCTCATGGTGACGCCAAGCGGCATTCCAGACGCTATGCCCTTCGCCATGCAAACGATGTCAGGATGCACGCCCGTGTGTTCCACCGCAAACCATTTGCCGGTGCGGCCGATGCCGCTCTGCACTTCGTCCACCACCAGCAGGATGCCGTGCTGGTCGCAAATGCGCCGCAGTTCCTGCATGAAGATCGTAGGAGCGACCACGTATCCGCCTTCGCCCTGAATCGGCTCCACAAAAATTGCCGCCACTTCTTCCGGAGCGAGAATGGTCTTGAACAACTTGTCTTCGATGTAGCGAGCGCAGCCGAGCGCAAACTTCTCGGCGTCCTGCGGACCGCCCGCGCAGCCTCGATAAACGTCGGGATAGCGCACATGAGTAACGCCCGGAACGAGCGGCGAGAATCGACGCTTCTGCTGCGGCTTTGAGCCAGTCAGTGAGAGCGCGCCCATCGTGCGTCCGTGAAACGCGCCGAAGAAGGCGATTACCTGTTGCCGCTTCGTGTGGTACCGCGCCAGCTTCAAAGCGCACTCGACGGCTTCGGCCCCGGAGTTCCCGTAGTAAATCCTGTGTGGTCCGGGCATGGGCGCGATCTTCGACAAGCGCTCGGCCAGCGTGACCATGCTCTCGTAGTAGAAATCCGTGCCCGACATGTGGATCAGTTCACCCGCCTGCTTCTGAATGGCGGCGACCACTTCCGGATGACAATGGCCGGTCGAGGTCACGGCGATTCCTGCCGAAAAGTCGAAGAATTCGTTGCCATCCACATCTTCGATCACAATGCCGCGGCCGCGCTTGGCTACCAGCGGATACGAGCGCGTGTATGAGGGCGAAATGTACTGGTCGTCCCCCGCCAGCACGAGTTGAGCATTGGGGCCCGGAAGCGCGGTCTTCAGCTTGGGGCCGGCGGTCAGAGTTTTCGTGGTCATAAAGTTCTCCCGATTGGTTCTCAGTTCACGGTTCTAAATCCTCAGTGTTGCTTATGCCGGAGTGCGAGCAGCGTCCACGGAGATAGGCTGCTTGGGCTGGGAGCTAAAAGCTTCACAGAAAAGAGCGATTAGCTAAAAACAGAAGAGAAAAGAAAAAATTAGTCGCCGCCGAAGAGGTTGGCGCGCATGTGCGACGGCAGAACGGAAAGATACCGGCGGGGACAGGCTCGTCCCTCGATCCAGCACTTTCGGAGCAGCGAATTGTAGCCGTTCGAGCGCATAGCAACTACCAACATTGTATCGCGAGACTGCCTGCGGCGTAACCCCCTAAAACACGATATAACCCCCGCGTACCCCCCCGAATTCCCCAACATCCTTAAATAGTTCTAGTAGAAGGTAGCGCTTTGCCAAATAAGAATCAGATCCTTAGCCAATATGCGCGGATGTGGCCTCGTGGAGTATTCCATCGCCTCGTTGAAAAGAAAAACGGCGCGCAAAAGAACAAAGAGCGGCCCTAGGTTATTGTTCCAAGAAATTGTATTGCTCACGAAACCCGGCGTGTATGTCCTCTATCGAGACACCGTGCCCTACTACGTCGGTCAAGCTCAGAAGCTCCGGCTGCGACTGAAGGAACACGCGTGTGTTCCGGACAGTCGCTACTACAACTTCTGGAACTTTTTTACGGCGTTCGTAGTCGAGAATGAGAGCGACAGGAATGATATTG
>JAYUJG010000088.1:0-4721 GCA_043765355.1 Acidobacteriaceae bacterium
CTGAGGAATTTTCTAGCGATCCCCTACGATGAACTCGAAGAGATGAATCTGAAGGCCAAGAAGCAGCGCCTGGACCGCGTGGCTCCTCACAAAATTCAGGAAGAGCGGCTGAAATATCTGGCCGAGGAGTCGCGCATCAAGGCGGTGACGGTAATGTTCAGCGACCTCGAAGGCCGTCTGCACATGCTGGACTATGACAAGAAATTTCTGATGAAGAGCTATGACAACCTGACGTTTGACGGTTCGTCGATTCGCGGCTTCACGGCGCAGCGCGAAAGCGATCTTCGACTTGGCATCGACTGGTCCGCTCTTTACTGGGGGCCTGCGGATATATTTGGCCCCGGCAAGGTCATGGTGTTCGGCGAAGTGATCGACAAAGGCGGAGAGCCTTACTCGGCGGACATGCGCGGCGTCCTCAAGAGTTTCGCCGAGGGCCTGCACAAGAAACACGGCTACACCCTAAACGCGGCGAACGAAATCGAAGGCTTCCTCTTCCAGGGGCCGGACGCCGAGCGCACGTACCATGAAACTGGGAAATTCGAATACGTGAATACCGGCGGCTATTACCATTCGCTGCCCGGCGATCCGCTGCGTAACTTCATCGATACGACCGCCGAAGTGCAGCGCTCGATGGGATTTCAGAACGAAAAAGATCACCCGGAAGTCGCGCCCTCGCAGTTCGAGATCAACTACAACTACGCGGAAGTGGTCGCCGCCGCCGACAACATCCAACTCTATAAATTGATCTGCCGCCAGGTCGCGCGCAACATGGGCCTGACCGCATCGTTTCTTCCGAAACCAGTGGTGGGCGTCAACGGGAGCGGCATGCACACCAACGTTTCGATCAGCAAAGGCGGCAAGAATCTGTTCTGGGATCCGAAAGGCCAGGAAATGCTCAGCAAGAGCGGATGGGAGTTCGTGGACCGTATTCTGACCCACGGCAACGACATTTGCCTGTTGCTGAATCCAAGCGTCAACGCGTATCGCCGTCTCGATCCGCACTTCGAAGCGCCCAACCAGATCAAGGCGTCGGCAGTGGATCGCGGCTCGATGATTCGAATTCCGATCGGCAACGAACGCAGCATGCGCGTCGAAGTACGATCGGTGGCTCCGGATGCAAACCCGTATCTGGTGATGCTCTCGATCTTCAAGACGGGGATTGGAGGCAGCACGGCGAAGATCAAGAACCTGCGCCAAGCCGAACGCTATCTGCCGGACAATATTTACAAAGCCCTGGCCGACTTCCGCAAAGCGGACTGGACGTCGGAGTTGATGGGCGAAGAGGTGAAAGAGCGCTATGCGGATTTGAAGGAGGCGTCGGCCGACCGCTGTCCGCGTCTGCTGGGCACGTTCGTGAAAGCGCCCGAAGTGCAGTATCACCACGACGTATACAACCAATACCTCTGGAACAAATTCTAGAGGACCATCTCCGCTAGCGTAGGGACGGGCGGCCTCGTCCGTCCCAGCGCGAGCGAAGCTCGGCTTAGTTCGTGCGGCAAGAATGGGAAGGGCACGGCTTCAGCCATGCCGTTTAATATCCGCGACAGAAGCGGCTTTGGCCGCTGAGGGCCATTGCAGTCGCGCATCTGCAACCGCTAGTGCATCGATGCCGCGTTCACCAGATTTGCATTCAAATACCGGCTCATCGCGAGATCGATAATCGATTCAATCGTCTCCGTATAAGACAGCCCTGAAGCCTTAGCCGCCATAGCAAACTCCTGCCGGCTAGCCAGCCACGGATTCGGATTCGCCTCGATCACATAAACTTCGCCATTCGGAGCCAGCCGCATATCGATGCGTCCATAGTCGCGCAGCTTCAAAGCCCGATAAGCCGCCAGCGCCGTGTCCTCCAAACGCTTCCGGGTCTCATCGTCCAGATTTTCCGCGATGGCAGACTTTGTCAGCTTATAGACTTCTGTATTCTTCTCAAATTTCACGTCGTAGCTGGCGATTTTCGGAGTGCCTTCCGGCAAGCGTGACAAGTCGAGCTCGACCAGCGGCAAAACCTGGGTCCGTTCATAGCTGCCCAAAATCCCCGCGTAAATCTCGCGCCCCTCGATGTATTCCTCAATCAAGGCCGGCGAGTCGAATTCATCCTGGATGTACTGAATCCGCTCCATCATTTCCTTGATATTTTTGACCACGGAGCCGGCATCGATGCCGATCGATCCATCCTCCCACGAGGGTTTGACGATGAGCGGGAAAGAAATGTCGTGGGCATGATCGATGCGTCCGCGGTAGGAGGTTGCGAAAAACGGAGTCTTGATGCCGTGAAACGCAAAAAGTTTTTTGGCAATCGCTTTGTCCTGCGACAGGAAGATGGAATGCGGACCCGCGCCGGTGTAGCGCAACCCGAGCAGGTCGACATACGCGACGACGTTCATTTCCTTGGTGTCGTCGCCGTCGAAAGATTCCGTCAGGTTGAAAATCAAGTCGGCATCGCAGCGCGAGAGGCCGTGCAGCGACTGCGGACGCCCGTCCAACTCGAAGTACGAAGGCTCGTGGCCCAGTTTCTGTAGGGCTTCGAAAATCTCCTCGCGGTCCGTCTTCGCCTTCTTGACCGCTTTTACTTTTTTGCGAGGCTTGCGAGCAGGCGCATCTTCCTTCTCCGCGGCCGCGACCGGATCCTCATTCCACAGGTCATACAGCAGCGCGATTTTAAGTTTTGCTCCAATCATCATGTCTCCCAGAAAGCTGGTAGCTAAGAGCTAGAAGCTAGAAGCCTTTTTTACGGCTGTATAAACTTCCCTTTCGTCACATAAGTCATCACCAGCGCGGTCGCATAGGCGGTCACTTCCGCCAGATGCTCCGAGCTGCGCGTTTTGTCGGCGCGCAAGTCGAGTTCGCCCGCGCGCTTGTCAATCGTGTCCATCAAAGTCTTAATCAGCGGACGCTGCGCCCCAGTCCATTGCGCCACTTTGTCGATCACCGCCTTGCGATGCTGATGCAGAAATTCATGTGCCGTGATCGCTGTCTTCCGCCGCTTCGACACTGGAAAAATGTCGCGTAAATCCGTGTCCGGCGTCAGTTCGGCGACCGCAACCTGCTCGCGCGCGGTTTGCTGCACATGATAAAAATCCGCGACTGTGTTTTCCATGTCATCGACCGTGATGTCGGCCTGCCCCCGCCGTCGCGGAGGGTCGATCTTCCCTAACTTTCGCGCCAGCCGGTTCAAATATTGCAACTTCGCCATCGCGCCCCAGCCGCGATAGCGTTTGCGCCAGTTCGACCGCGGCGTCAGCCACACGGCAAACGTCTCGGCAAAATCTTCATCGGGATGCTTCTGGGCATACCATCCCGGCAAATGCCGCACATAGTCGCGCGAAAACGGCGCGGGCCGGTAATTGTCGCGATACGGCCGCCGAAACGGCCCAAAAATCTGCTTCCATTCCGGCTTGTTATGCAGCTTGTACGCATACGTGAACGCGTGTCCCGCCTCATGCCGCAGGTACATCATGATTTCTCTCGCGTCTTCGAGGTCATGCGTTTCTTTTTCCAGCTGCGCCAACGCCGCATGCGCCAGATAAAACGGAATCCCGATGATCGGTTCGCCCGACGGACATCCCCACTCGTCCGTCAAATAAAATTCCGGACGAAATTTTGCCAGCCCCTTGGCGTCCAGCTCGCGATAAAGCTGTTCGACAAAACGCTGCACCGGAGACCCTTCGAGCTTAAGCCCCAGCTCGCGAATCGGCCGACTCAGAAGTTCCTGGTAAGCGGGTTCAGCTTTTGCTATGTCGATGTTATGCACAAACGCTCGTTTACAAAAAGTCTGCAACCGCGCGGGCACACACGGGGAGAGGCAGTGTCACTACCGTTAACAGTAACGGAACGAAGAGTGATTGAGAAGTGACTGCGGTAATGCGAGTAGCGTGGGTTGAGTTCCAGCAGTGAGGGAGCAGTGTATGCAGCGAGGATAGGTAGTGGGGATAGGCAGTGAGGGTGCCCCATTCTTTGCGCGTTTTGTGCGCAAAGAGTGGGACCCATCGTGGAAGGCACCGTCGTCAGCACAACACGCAAGAAAAGATGCGCCGTAAACTCGCGCAGGTCAGCCGGCAGTTCCCGCCTTCTTCGCTCGCTTGTGCGCCCACTGCACAGCGACGCGAGCAACTTCCTCTGGAGCGAGACCTTCATTCTGCCGCCAGATCATCGCGCGCCGGTATTCATCCTCAAATAAGTGGATCACTTCATCCGCCGCAACCGGCTTGATGTTGTGCCACTCGCGCTGCGTCTTGAACTGCGAATAAAGCTGATCGGACGGTGTGCCCTTATCGGCGCGAATCGTCCGCACCCACGGCGCGCTCTTTACTCCCGTAGCCGGCATGGTCGTGAGTGTGTGCGAGCTGCCATCCGTGTAGCGGCTGGCAAATTCAACCGTGACATCGTTAGCAAGACGATCGAAAATGTGAGCCGACACAAACGTCTCCGGATGATGCATCATGCGGATCAGCAACCCCGGCCTCGTATCCACGCTGTAAGCACCCAAGTCTCTGAACCCTGCATCCCGCAGCGGAGCGGCTAATTGTTCGACTGCCGGCCCATTCGTCCACGCAGGCGAGTCAACGCGAGCCAGAGACACTTGTTGGGGAGTGCGCGCGAGGGATTTGCGTCCAATCTTAGTAAGCCAATTTCGCACCAGCGCTCGCACGAAGAACTTCTTGAGAAGATAGAGCGCCGCGAGCGCGATGACCAACTCCAGCAGAATTGTCAGATTCATAATC
>JAYUJG010000089.1:0-14779 GCA_043765355.1 Acidobacteriaceae bacterium
TGCACCTCTGTGTACCCTGTGGTGGACGCCTTTCGTCGGTACATAACAACAGTTTCCCGACAAACGATGCAACCTTCCGCTTTGCTACGATAGTCCAACGGGTTAAACGTTCTCAGGTCCACCATTCTGAGTACGATCCACGATCATGGTGTTTGCGAACTCCAACTCGCGCGGCGGCGATGCCGATTCCGTCAGCCACGGCATCGCTCGCCTAGCCGCGTCGATTCTCCTGCTCCGGCTTCCGCTATTAGCTCTGCTGTTCGCTCTATTGCCAACGGCCTGCAGTTTCGCCGGACAGTCCACAACCTTCACGGCCTATCAGGATCCCGCAGAGTTGGTGCGCAAAGCGGTGCAGAACGAAATCAAGGCGTCAACCGAAACCTGCCACTTCCTGTTTCGCGGCACCAAGACCACTCCCGCGGGATCGACGACGAAACTCTACGTCGAGACCCGGGAAGCGACTGCGGGCTTGGTTATCGCCTACAACGGCAAGCCCCTGACTGCCGAACAACAGCGCGCGGAACGGACGCGCGTCGAACGCTTCGTCAACAATCCCGACGAGCTGAAAAAGAAGCGCGAACAAGAACATGAAAACTCCGAGCGCACCCTGCGCATCACACGCGCACTGCCCGACGCCTTTGTGTACGAATACGCGGGAGAGGAGCAAAGTTCCGAAGGCATAGGCCGCGCAGGAGCTCCGCTGGTGAAATTGAGGTTCCGGCCAAATCCAAACTACGATCCGCCGACGCGAGTCGAGGAAATACTCACTGGCATGGAAGGCTACTTACTAGTCGATGCCGCCCGTTCGCGTCTGGCCAGCATCGACGGCACGCTGTTCCGAGAAGTCGGTTTTGGATGGGGCATTCTCGGACACCTCGATCGCGGCGGCCGCTTCACGGTTCAGCAGCAGGAGGTTGGCGGCAATCTCTGGGAACTTTCGAGCGTGTCCGTGCGCTTCACGGGGAAAGTGCTGCTCTTCAAAACCCTCAACCTTGTATCGACCGAGACTTTCAGCGGTTTCCGGCGGGTTCCTTCGGACTTGACCTTCGCCCAGGCAGTGGAACTGCTGAAGAAAGAAGAAGTCACCGCGACCGCCGGAGAATAGTGACCATTAGAAAGAGATTGCGAATTGGGGAACTAAACTTGCCCGGCCCGAAAAGTTTCTTCGCGCACAGTGAACTTTTTCACCAGGTCTTCGCGCACCCGATAACCCGATCCAGGCGCGTCACTCACAGCGATCATCCCGTCACTGCGGACTTCCACCTCGGGGTCGATGATGTCTTCCTTCCAGTAGCGCTTCGAGGCCGACACATCTCCGGGCAGGCGGAAGTTTTCCAGCGTCGACAAAGCGATATTGTGGGCGCGTCCGATTCCAGATTCGAGCATTCCCCCGCACCACACCGGAAGGTTATGGCGCAACGCAACATCATGTATCTTTTTGGCCTCGGTAAAACCGCCGACCCGGCCGACCTTGATATTGAGGATCCGGGCCGCGCCCGTCTCCAGCGCGAAATCGGCGTCGCGCGCGCTGAGGATCGATTCGTCCAGGCAAATCGCGGTTTGAATCGCTTTCTGCAAGCGCGCATGAAGATAGATTTCATCGTTCCACAACGGCTGCTCGATCATTAGCAAGTTGAACGCGTCGAATTTGCGGAGATGCTCGACCTGATCCAGCGTGTAGGCGGAATTTGCATCCACGCTGAGAACGATATCGGCCCAGCGCGAGCGGATCTTTTCAAGAACGTTGAGATCCCACCCGGGCTTCACCTTGATCTTGATGCGACGATATCCCGCGGCCAATTCGATCGCAATCTTCTCTAGAAGTTGGTCGAGACTATCTTGAATGCCGATGGAAACTCCGCAGGCGATCTCGCGCCGCGATCCTCCCAGCAACTTCCAGAGCGGCTGCTGTTTCTGCCGCGCCTCGGCGTCCCACACCGCGTTTTCGAGCGCGGCCTTCGCCATGCGATGGCCCCGGATGCGCGCAAATCGCGCCGTGCAGTCGCGCCCCGAGTCGATCTCCCCCTGCAAGAGCAGCGGCGCCAGGTATTGCTGGATCGTGAGCCATGCGGTTCCGGTCCACTCCGGGCTGTAGAACGGATCTTCGCCGGCAACGCACTCGCCCCACCCGCACACCCCTTCGGCTTCGACACTTACCAGCAGGATGCGGCGGCTGTAAGAGCGTCCAAAGCTCGTTTCGAAAAAATGCACGAGCGGCATGTGAATTTCGCGCAGAGTTAATGATTCTATTTTCATGATTTAGAGACGGGCGAATCCAGAGCAGCCGCTGTCGGCACGCATGAGACCCGCAAGTATAGAAGGGCCAGCAGGCAAGAGCAAGCACATCCGCCAGAGCGGCGGTGGGTCATTATGCAAACACGAAATTTCGGCGGCTCCCTAGTACTGCCAAGGCTCATCCCAGTTTCCGAGCAGGAATCGCCCATTCCCCTGTTCATCGCGCTCATAGCCCAGCACACTCATGCCGCCGGCAAACGCGGCGGTCATCCGCTCACGATTACTCTCTTGCACGGCAAGCGCCCGCGGACGTGTTCCGGGCGCCGCCTTCCACTCGTAAATCTGCACCGGGACATCGATGCGCTCCCGACAATCGAATTTTGGCCGGACTGCATTTGCGACGACGGCTTCCACACGCTTCGATTTCATCCACCACTCGGCGACCAACCGGTCCGTGGGCAATCCGCCCTGCAACGGAGACGACGTGATCCCGTACTGATTCACGTGGTAGCGCCGCGCAATGGCGCCCAGTTTTTCGATATTCAAATATGCGTTCTTGATTTCGAGCGGATCGAACGTCCACTCCATCAGCTCGAAGCCCCGCGCCAAAGCGTCTTCACGCTGATAAAGTTTTAGCCGGCGGCCCAGGCCGGCATTACGATGCTGCCAACTGACGGCAAGCATCTGCGAATGCAGATACGAGTGCCCGTTCCGCGTTCCCGGAAGCGCCAGCGCGAAGCCGATCAACTCTCTCTTGTTGTTACTCTCATCAAACGCGCCGATCACCTGGCCGCCAATCTTCGATGCCACCACGAAGACTCGGATCGGAACCAGGTCCGCATCGGCAAATCCCCACACTTCTTTTTGCAGCGCAAAACAGGCCTGCATTTCCTCAAGCGCTTCACATTTGCGAATGCTTACCTTGGCGGCGTTCGTTGCTGTTGGTGTGCCCATTCCCTTTTCGCTCACGCCGACTTTTCCTGCCGCTTGGCCTGTTGCCACAACGTTTCCAGTTCGTCCGGCGACGCCTGCTCCGGTGCGCCACCGTCAGCCCGCAGCCGCTCCTCCATCCATTGAAAGCGGTGCCTGAACTTGCGGTTCGTCCGCCTTAACGCCGACTCTGGATCGAGCGACAAAAAACGAGCAATATTCACCAAAACAAAAAACAAATCTCCAACCTCATTTTCCAGGCGTTCGCGCAGCTCTGGGGAAACCTGCGGCCTGCCCGACCCGGCAATTCCCTTGCCCGCTGCCTGCCGCTCTGAAACCGGCACAGCCTTCAACTCCTGCCGTAACTCGGCCGTTTCTTCTTCGAGCTTAGAAAATAGTCCTTCGATCTCTGGCCAGTCGAACCCGACCCGCGCCGCCCGCGAGCTGAGTTTGTACGCTTCCATCAGAGCCGGCATCTTTGACGACACACCTGCCAGCACGGACTCGGCATCGGCCTGAGCGACAGGCGCAACGTTCTCGCCCCCTACCTCAGCCAGCCGTTTCTTTTTCTCCTTCGCCTTGATTGCCTCCCAATTGCGCAACACGTCGGCGGATGTGTCGGCCTTCACATCGCCAAACACATGCGGATGCCGCTCCACCAGCTTCGTGGCAAGACGGTCCAACACATCATCCACCGAGAAGTAGCCTTCCTCACTGGCCAGTTGCGAATAGAAAAGCACCTGCAACAGCAGATCTCCCAGTTCACCCTTCAACTCCGGCCAATCGCGGTTGTCGATCGCTTCCAGAACTTCGTACGCTTCTTCGAGGGTGTAGGGCTTGATCGTGTCGAAGGTCTGTTCGCGATCCCAGGGACATCCATCGGGAGCCCGCAATCGCGCCATGATTTGAACCGCTCGCTCGAATCGTTCGCCTGTGGTCGGCATCCTGTTCAATGTATACGAGGCGAACTTACACGAGCAATGCCACGCGGAAGAAGCTAGCGCAACGAGCGAACCAGCAATTGCGTTTCATCCGAGATGATCGCACCTGCTCCCCACTTTGCGAACTCACGCATCCGATCGGCGAAATTCACCGTCCACAGCATGACCTTCTTCCCGGCAGCTCGAACATCTTCGACCACTTCGCGATCGGCTAGATCGAAACGCGGGATCACCCACTCGGCAGGGGTCCGCCGCCAGTCGCGAAGCTGACCCTGAGTTTCGCAAAGAAACCCCACCGGAATCGTCGCGTCGAGATCGCGAATCGCCGCCAGCACTTCGGGAAGGAATGAAGACACCACGTAGCCCTTCCTCGGAGGATGCTTGCGCAATTCTTCGATCATCCGCGATTCCAGGCCCGCTACCTTCAACTCGATGTCGAGAAACGCCCGGTCAGAAAATTGCTTCAGAACATCTTCCAACGTTGGCAGCGACAGATCTCTCGCCGTCGTGTTCGCGATCTTCATTCCGTTGGTAGTTGCGTGGTGGCAGATAACCGCCTGCCCGTCGGCCGACCGGCGCACATCGAATTCAAATCCGTCGCACCCCTGCTGCAAACAGAGTTCGAACGATGCCAAAGTATTTTCAGGAATTTCGCGGCAAGCCCGCGCGCCACGGTGGCCAAGAAGAAGCGGTCGAGTCATTTCAGAGAATTTCTCAGCGTCCTCGGCGTCTCGGCGGTGAACGGTCCCTCAGTCCAGATCGAAATCCCGAATCGGCCGGCCCGTATCCGGCGTCTCCTTCGCCTTCTTCACCGCCTCCTGGAATTTTTTCTCCAGCAATTCAGAGGCATGTTTTTGGGCTTCCATCGACTGGCGGAAGATCGAGTCGCGGCGGTTGTCCGACTCTTTCATGGCGCGCGCCGCTTCTTCCATATCGTTGAAGGTTTTCGGCTTGACGGGAGCGGTGTGGGCGATGATGCTGCGCGTCGAGGGGTCAATCTTCATCAGCGCGCCGCAGCACGGACAGGTCACATCAAAACTAGACTCACGAAAATTGGATTCGTGTTTTGCTGCATGTTTCGACACACCGCGATGATACCGCAAACTAGCTTCAGCGCGGCGTCAGGTGAATCGGCAGGATGTTAAACAGATATAGCATCTCCCAGCCCAGCAGCACGATCGACACCAGCACCACGAGGATCGCCAAAATCTCGCCAAAGCTGAGGCCGCTTTTTTCCTGTTCAAAGCGCCGCGCCCCCAGGCTCAAAATATTCAGCGTGGCGAAGCCAAAGACCAGCGCCCAGAGAATGTTATAAACCTCTTCGCGAGTGGAGCGCAGCAGGAACATCGCCGGCAGCAACCCGACAGCCAAGGCATGCAGCGCCCGCACCGGAGACTCCGCCCAGCCGTGGGCCTGGGCCTGCCCGAGGGCTACAAACAACGACGAAAAACTCCGGACAGCGGTAACGGATCGAGGCATTCTCATCGAAAAAGTCGAAAATTTCAGAAATTCGATACTACCGTGTTTGCCCCTTCAAGTCAGCTAATCCAAGCCCACAGGCACCTCGTTAGTTCACCGAGCGTTAGAGGCCCCTCGATCAAGTAGCCGCCAGCGTCCCTTGCCGATTTTCTTCGCGTCCTTGGCAGCCTTTCTTGGCGACCTTTGCGGTTGAGGCTCCTCGCTGCCCTCGTAAGGCTGACTTCCAAGACAGCGCAGAATTCACTGCGGTTGATTTTCTCCCCACGGTCGCAGAGGATAGTACCCAATGATCGTCAACTTCGCGAGGCGGGCGCACAACCACAATTTTGAGTTGGACCCGGTCACACGGTCCCTGCTCGATACCGATTTCTACAAGCTGCTGATGCTGCAGTTCATCTGGAAGCACTATCCGAAAACGCAGGTGTCGTTCTCGCTGTTTAACCGGACCTCGTCGATGCGGCTCGCCGACATGTTCTCGCGCGAGGAACTCATCCATCAAATGGAGCACGCTCGCGGCCTGCGTTTTCGGCGGTCGGAACTAGTGTGGCTCGCCGGCAACACCTTCTACGGACGCCGCGGAATCTTCGAACCTGCCTTCCTGGAATGGCTGGAACGCGATTTCCGCTTGTCCGACTACAAACTATCAATCGAAGACGGACAGTTCCATCTCTCGTTCGACGGCCTCTGGACCGAAACGACGATGTGGGAACTGTACGCGCTGTCGATCCTCGACGAACTCAAGACCAGAGCCGCCCTAAAAAAACTGCGCGAATTCGGCCTCGACATTCTCTATGCCCGAGCTAAAACAAAATTGTGGAGCAAGATCGAGCGCCTGCGCGGCGTTCCGGATCTTGCCGTCGCGGATTTCGGAACCCGCCGCCGCCACAGCTTTCTGTGGCAGGAATACGTGGTCAACGCCATGGCGGCGAATCTCGGCACGGGCTTCACCGGAACGTCCAACGCCTTCCTCGCTCACAAGCACGATCTTGAAGCCATCGGAACCAACGCGCATGAGATCCCGATGGTCCTCGCCGCGCTCACGCCGGATGGTGACCACGATGCCCTCCGCGATTCGCAGTATCGCGTGCTTGAGTTATGGCAGGCGACCTATGACGGCGCACTGCGCATCATGCTGCCCGATACTTTTGGCACCACGCAATTTCTAGCCACCGCCCCCGACTGGGCGGCCGATTGGACGGGCCAGCGCATCGACAGCAAGAGTCCCTACGTCGGCGGCGACGAATATATCGCATGGCTTAAAACACGTGGCCGCAACCCGCAAGACAAGCTCATCATTGCTTCCGACGCGCTCGACGTCGATGACATCCTCGGCCTGCACGCTTATTTTGGAGGAGCGCTGGCGAGCGGCGTCACGTCTGGCGATTTTCGCAGCGCCGCCGATTTCCTCGACCGCCAGAAGTGGACCCCAGGACGGCGCATTCGCTTCAGCGCCGGCTGGGGAACTCTGCTGACCAACGACTTTCGCGGATGCGATCCCGCTGGTGGCAGCGACTTCGATCCCGTCAGCCTGATCTGCAAAGTATCGACTGTCGAAGGCAAGCCCGCCGTGAAGCTCTCCGACAACTACGCCAAAGCCCTCGGCACGTCCAGCGAGATTGAACGTTACCGCCGCGTGTTTGGAACTGCGGGAGTTAGTAACACGCCGGTGATCGCGTGACCGCGCCAGCATTTCGTGTCCCTGAGTTTATGTACGGCACGGCGTGGAAGGAGGATCGCACCCCGGCGCTTGTCGAACTCGCGCTCCGCGCCGGCTTCCGTGCCATCGACACCGCCAACCAGCGGCGTCATTACTTCGAAGCCGGAGTCGGCCAGGGATTGGCGGCGGCCTACGAATCGGGAATCGTCACGCGCGCCGATCTTTTTCTGCAAACAAAATTTACTTACCAGCGCGGCCAGGACCATCGCCTTCCCTACAACCCGGCCGCTTCGCTTTCCGATCAAGTCGCGCAGTCCATGGCCAGTTCGCTCGAGCATCTCGCGACCGACCACGTCGATAGCTATGTGCTGCACGGCCCATCATCCAACCATGACTGGACCGATGATGACGCCGAGGTTTGGGAGGCGATGCGTAAGGAGCGCGATGTGGGCCGCACCAAAGCGCTCGGCGTGAGCAACGTGTCTCTGCAACACCTGCAACAGATGGCAGCCAGCCGGACCGAACTTCCCGCGTTCGTGCAAAACCGCTGCTATGCACGCCTGGGATGGGACCGCGGTGTGCGTTTGTTCTGCCGCGAACACAAAATCATCTATCAGGGATTTTCGCTGCTTACTGCGAATCAGGAAGTATTGCAGCATCCTTTGATCGCCAGTCCAGTGTTCGCCGGTCTGGCCAAAACCTCCGCCGCAACGCCGGCCCAGATTGTATTTGCCTTCGCCCGCGCCGTGGGGATGCTTCCGCTCACCGGCACATCGAACGCGGAACACATGAAACAGGATCTGGCGAGTCGTGACTTCATGTTGTCGGCGGAAGCAGTGCAGGCGATCGAGACAATTGCAGGCTAGCGATGATCGCGTAGGGACAGCCCCCCTCGGTTCTCCAGCGGAGTGCGGGTCCGCATAAATTGGGATTTACCAGGCGAGTCCGCGCTTCGCACGTAGGGACAGCCGAGGGCGGCTGTCCCTACGTGGGGCACAACAAGGCGCGCCGTTCTTATTTGCCCTGGGCGACGGCCTCGCGTTCGCCAACTTGCTGGCGCCACATCGCGTAGTACAGGCCTTTTTTATCGAGTAGCTCGGAGTGCCTTCCGTATTCGCAGATCTGCCCGCGTTCCAAGACGTAGATTCGGTCGGCGTGCATCACGGTCGACAGCCGGTGCGCAATTAGAATCGTGATTGCCTCCTGATTGGTTGCCACCTCGCGGATCGTGCGGCTGATTTCTTCCTCCGTGAGCGAATCGAGCGAGGATGTGGCTTCGTCGAACACCAGGAGCTGAGGATGCCGTAACAAGGCGCGTGCGATTGACAGGCGCTGCTTTTCGCCTCCTGAAACTTTTACGCCACCTTCGCCGATCAGCGTATCGAGCCCGCGATCGGCGCGCGACAACAGGCTGTGCGCGGCCGCCTGATTCAGAACCTGCATGCATTCTTCGTCGGTCGCCTTCGGATTCACAAAGAGAAGGTTCTCGCGGATTGAGCCGGAGAAAAGCTGCGTGTCCTGGGTGACGAAGCCAATTTTTTCTCGCAGCAAGTCGAGATCCACGCGATTCGACGGGATGCCGTTGTAAAGAATTTCACCCGTTTTCGGGGCGTACAAACCGACCAGCAGCTTGACCAGCGTCGACTTCCCTGCTCCGGACGGGCCAACGAACGCAATCGTGTCTCCCCGTGCCGCGCTGAACGCGATCTCATCGAGCGCCAGCGCGGATGAACTCTGATGTTGAAAACCGACCTGATCGAACTGCAAGGTCATAAGTTCGTCGACCGGCTCCGGATCGGCGGGCTTCGGATCACGCGGCGTGTCGAGAATTTCCTGAAAGTTCTGCAGAGAAACTTCGGTCTCGCGATAGACGTTGATGACGTTGCCCAGCTCCTGCAGCGGCGTGAAGATGAAAAAGGAGTAGATCATCAGCGAAAAAAATTGGCCGATGGTGATCTCCTGGCGAAAAATCAAATAGAGCATGAGAAACAAAATGCTGGTGCGCAGCGCATTGACTGCTGTGCCTTGGATAAAGCTCAGGCTGCGCAGGTACTTCACTTTCTTGAGTTCGAGCTTCAGGATCTTTTCCGTGATGCCGTTGAGACGAACCACTTCCTGATGCGCCAGTCCGAGACTTTTCACCAGTTCAATATTGCGCAGCGATTCGGTCGTAGAGCCGGCGAGTGCTGTGGTCTCGGCCACAATCGTTTTTTGCATCTTCTTGATCCGCTTGCTCAACACGGAACTGATAATGCCAAGCAATGGGACCGTAAGCAGAAATGCAGGAGCAATCGCCCAGTGCACGCGGAAGGCATAGATCATCACAAAGACGATGCCGACCACTGAAATAAAGAGAACATTGATGAGCGCGGTGATGAACCGTTCTACGTCGCTGCGAACTTTTTGTAGTTTGCCCAGAGTCTCGCCGCTGCGCTGGTCTTCAAACACCTGATAGGGCAAATCCAGCGAATGGCGGATCCCATCCGAATACATCTTCGCGCCCAGCCGCTGCACAATCACGTTGACGAAGTAGTCCTGAAAATTCTTTGCCACGCGCGACACAAACGCCACACCCACCGCAGCCAGCAGCAAGAGCCCGGCGCCGCGAATGAACTGCCCCTGGGTGTATTGGTGATACTTGGTGGCGTAGCTGTCGATTACATGGCGAAAAATCAGCGGATCAAGCAGAGAAAATATTTGGTTGGTCGCGGCCAGCAAAAGCGCGACCAGAAATAGTTTCCAGTACTGCTTGGAATAGCGATAAAGAAGGTCCATAGGCGTCGGAAGGAACTACGCGCGCAATGTCAGTTAGATGGCGAGCTGGCGGTTGTCGATTCAGGAAACGAGCGATAGGCAGCGCGCTCAAAGACGGGCCGCATGAGCGGAAACGTCTTACGCCGTGCCAGTGTTGGCCAGCGCTTCCACCGCTTCCCAGGTGGTGCCAAAGGTGACAAAGAAATCGTTCACTTTTGTGATTTCCATAATCTTTCGCACCCGCGGCTTCATCCCGGTCAGCACCAGACATCGTCCCGCCTTCTGATGCGACACGTACGCCGCCACCAGCGAGCCGAGCCCCACCGAATCGATGTACGGGACGTCCGACAAATCGAGGATCATCGTGTCCGCGAGCTCGTGATGCACCGCGCGTTCGAATTGCGGCGCGGTTTCCATCGTGATCGGTCCGCGCAGCAACAAAATCCGCTGATCGTCCGCCACCCCTTCGTATCGCTCGACGGTTAGTTCCTGCACTGCCATGGCAGGGTGATTGTAGGACACTATGCCCCCCCTGTCACCTGTCACCAATACTTTTCTCACCACTTTGCCCGCCGCGCCCCGCGCCTGACCCGGGACCAGAAGCGCCGCGAATTCCAGCCGCGCACGCTACATCATTCTGATTTTCGTATTGAAAGAGGCTTTCAGGGCAAAAAATAAGCGCGATGCTTGGCGGCATTTACTGCGGCTTTTTCTCGTCAGGCTTCTTGTCTTCGTGGTTTTCGTAGATCGAGTACTGCCCACCGGGATGCTTCAGCTTCACGGTGATTTCCATCTCGGCCTTGTTGATTTCGTAGTCTTCACCGAAGGTCTGGAAATGCGGCACCAGCACTTGCACGCGCAGTGGGCCGTAGGGAATGCCGTCAACGCTGGTCTTCCCTTCCGCATCCGTCTTCAACTCAATTTCTCCCTTGGCCTGCTTGCCCTTGCGTTGCACGGGATGGAGCACCACTTCCGCATTCCTGACCGGCTTGCCGTCGGAGTCGCGCACCACGACAAACTTTACGCTCGACGTCGGCCCGTCATCATCCTGCGCGAACGCCATCCCGGCAAAGCTCAACGCCGCGAACGTGGCGATTGTCGCCGTCAGAAAACTTCTCTTCAAATTGACCGTCATTCGAAACTGTGCCATCGCGCCTCTCATCGTCTCTGCAGCCTCACTGCGGTTTCTGTTCGGCTGGCTTTGGTTCCGCTGCTTTCGGTTCCGCCGGTTTCCGATCGTCAGGTGTCTTCGCGTCGCCGTGACTTTCGTAAATCGAGTACTGTCCGCCCGGACGTTTCAGCCGAACCGTGATCTCCATCGAGGGCTTGTCGATGCGGTAATCTTCGCCAAATGTCTGATAACCTGGCGACAACACCTGGATTCGCAGCGGACCGTATGGAATACCGTCGATGTTGGTTTTCCCGTCGTTGTTCGTCTTCAGTTCCAACCCACCGCGCGACTGTTTACCCTTCTTTGTGACCGGATGCAGCACGACTGCCGCGTTCCGCACCGGCTTGCCGTTGTAGTCGCGAACGACAACAAATTTCAAATCCGACATGGGCCCATCGTCGTCCTGAGCGTTCGCCAAACCTAACAACACAAACCCAAACGCGATCAGTAACACGACGACGATCGGAAAGCTCTTCTTCATGGCATTCATTCTAGAACGATCTGGCTTTTCGGCGCTCCGAAATGTCAGCCCGCGCGGAAGAAATATCTCGGGCGTTGCTGGAGTGCGAGGGCGCTTCCGCCCGACCACCGCACGATGAACCGGCAAAACACCCGTCGCTCCATCGCACGGTTTCAAGCAGCTTCACTCGGGCAGAGCAAAGCTCAGCGTCACATCGGTTTGGAATTGAGCAGGCCGGTTGTGGAGACGATAGGGTTGATAACGCCAGTTGCGAACGGCTTCGGCAGCAGCGCCAGTGAGAAGGGGATCTCCGCTGAGGCCGCGGACAGACGAAACCGAGCCATCCTCGGCGACGTCAACTTCGAGAACTACGTTGCCGACGCGGTGAGCGGCTAGCGCTTCGGGAGGATACTGCGGTTCGGTGCGGCTGAGCAGCCGCAGTTCGGCTTGCGCCGGAGCCAGCCAGACACTTTGCGACGGAGCGATCTTGGTGGTGGAAGAGGCTTCCACAATAGAATCGCTGTCTTGCCTGGTGTCGGGCATGGCGCGATCCGACTTGGCAGGAGCGGGTTTGATGCGGAAGACGACTTTGCCCTTCTCGTAAATGACCAATTCGTCAACCGAGGGAGCGGCGGTGGACACAGATTTTGGTGGCGTGGCGCGTGTCGATTTTGTCGTCGCGGATTTTGCCAAAACCGCGAGTTCCGGCTCCATCCGCGTGCTCGGCGAGACGGGTTGAGAAGGTCGGCTATGGAATGCCCCAGCGCCAAGCCATCCGATGCGCGAACCGATCAGGAAGCTGACGCCGATGGTGGCGACAATGGCCAGCGCTCCAAGAACCAGAGTCCAGGCTTCGTAAGCAGGCCGGCGAGGGGGCGGCGGGCTGGGCGCCGCGAGCTCAGCCGGAAATATTTCAGAGGCGGCCATCACCTGTGCGGGCTCGCGTTGACCGAGTTCCAGCGCGGCGCGGCGAATCCGGACGCAATCTTCGGCGAACCCCTCAAGCCGCTTCTGATCCGCGTGGGAGAAAGCGGCGGGCGAACTGGAAAAGACTTCGAGGACGCCAGCGAACTGAGCATTGCGGCCGTTGGCGTCCAGAGTGTCCATGACGGGAACAATGAGAATGGAGCGAATGCCAATGCGGCGCGAGACGGCAGGGTCGACACGGGGATCGAATTCGGTATCGACGGAAAGCTGCGGCTGGCGAGTCTGTAAACAAGCGCCCGAGAGTCCGTCGCGAGTGCTGACAGGGACGCCGAGATCGGGAGCAAGTTGTCCGGTAGCGGCGCGGCACACCATCTCATCGCCGCGGGTGAGGGCGATGGCAGCGGCGCTGGCCCGCGTGGCCTCGGCGGCGCGCACCACGAGTTCGTTGAGAACCAGATCCAGAGCTAGATCGGGCGGAAAGCCGGCGAGGATGTGCTGTTCGAGTAGGCGAGTCAGGTCCAGATGCAAATCGTCAGGACGGAACTCAGGGTGAAACTCGGACCTCGACATAGGTTGCGGGACATCGTGGGTCCCGGCGGCCGGCGGGCAACTCGGTAGAAAGCAGGCCCAGAGGGGAGTTTCCCGCGAAATGAAGGGGAAGTCAATCGTTCGGAGGACTGCACCCGGAAAACAAGAGACGCGCGATTCGGCTTATGGCACCATCCGTCATCCGGTACCAGGGGAACGCGCGAGAACCGCCCGCGTCCTCAGGCAGAGAGCTACTGAGCGGTTTCGGTGAACACAGCGGGGTTCGTCACTCCCGTGACCGTGGCATTGATCGAGACCACACCGGCCTTTGTGGGAAGGGTATACACCTGAGTCGCGATCCCAGCGTAGTTGGTGAGGAAAGGATTGTTGTTGGAGAAAGAGCCTCCCGCGCCACCGTCGTCAAACGCAACCGGCACCTGCGATATTGTATTGCCGTATTGATCAGTCACGAGCACGGTGAGCGACTGCGGCAATTGCGACCCCACGAGGCCGGACTGGTTATTTCCGCTGCTGACGGCAACGCTGGCAGCGGGCCCGGCCACGGAATTCTCCGGGAATGTAACGTTCTTAAAACCAGCGGAACTGGCAGTGACGGTAATGGCAGAGACGGTCGTGGGCAACTGCAAAGTAGTGCGCGCCACACCAGTGGAGTCGGTGACGGCGGACGCCGGATTAGGAACGGCGCCTTTAGTCGCGGCGAAGTTGACGGTGACGCCCGCGACGCCGTTCTTGTAGAGGTCCTGAGCTTGCGCACCAACCGGGTTTGCAAGGTTGGTGCCGGCTGCGCCAGTCTGCCTCGCTCCGCTGAAGTTCACAATCTTGATCGCTGCGCTCGCAGTAGCGGTCGCCGTGGTGATGACATTGCCGAAACCGCTCCCGGAAAGAGTCAATGTATAGGTGCCCACTTTCTGCGGCAGAGTGTAGGTGGTCGAGGCATTGCCGTTGGAGTCGGTGACGACCGACGCAGGATTGAACGAGCCGCCCTTGCCGCCGTCGCTAAAGTTCACCGTCGCTCCCACGTCAGGTTGACCGTTATAGGGATTGGCCGCGTTGACCGTGATCGGAGATGGCAGCGCACTGGCAACGGTTGCTGTCTGCGCGTTCCCACCTGTGATGGTGACGGCGTGGAACAGCGCGTAGGCTTCCAGACTCGTTTTCGTGGCGACGTAGACCCTGCCGTTGACGACGGTTTGGGTAGCGAAATGGCCGACGACTGGCAACGTGTCGCGCCCACCGAGGAACTGACTCGAGCCGTAGAGCAGATTGAGCGAGACCGCGTCAAAGGCGAGGAGTGCCGAACCGCTGATCACCCACATGATTCCGTTCGTGTTTCCATTCGCGGAAATGGATGGAGAGTGGCCGCCGGTGTATCTCCCGACCGTGATCGGAATGCCAAGCAATCCTCCCGACAACGGGTACGACATGATGGCAGAGTTGCTGGGCGCAAAGTACACGGTGTTGTTCCAGTAGGCCGGAGAACTCATCATCACGTCCACGGGAGGGTTTTTCGGCTGGACGAGAGTGACTTCCTGAATGACCTGACTATCTCCCGCGGAATAAAGCCCCAGGCTGTCGCGATTGAGAACGAAGGCTACGCCGTACTTGCCGGTCGCGATGAGCTCGTGGGGAAAAGGTCCGCTCTGATCGGGGAGAACGACGGGGCCGGCGGAACTCAT
>JAYUJG010000090.1:0-26709 GCA_043765355.1 Acidobacteriaceae bacterium
CAGTACGTGCAATACATCAACGGCGAATACGAGGTTTTCGATAAGGCCGGGAACAAAGTTCTTGGACCGCTCTCGGGAAACGCCTTCTGGACGGGCTTCGGGGGATCGTGTCAAACCGACAACAGCGGCGACCCGATCGTTCGATTTGACGCCGCCGCGCAGCGCTGGGTGGTTTCGCAGTTTGCCATCAACAACTCGGCACCGGACTACGAATGCGTCGCGGTCTCGACGACTGCCGATGCCACCGGCTCGTACACCCGGTATGCGTTTCCGTTCAACAATTTCCCCGACTATCCGAAGATGAGCGTGTGGCCGGATGGGTACTACTTCACCTTCAACAATTTCAATATTGCGGGCACGGCGTTTGTCGGCGCGAATATTTGTGCGGCGGACCGCACCAAGATGATCGCGGGCAGTGCAGCGACCATCCAATGCTTCCAGCAGAGTAACAACGATTTTGGCATGTTGACTTCCGACTTGGACGGGGCGACGCCTCCGGCGGCGGGCACTCCGAACTTTGTGATGGAACTCGATCCGTCGAGCAACGCCAATCTGGATCTGTTCCAATTCCACGTTGATTTCACCAAGCCGGCGAACTCAACCTTCACCGGGCCAACGCTGATTCCGGTGGCGGCGTTCACCCCGCTGTGCAATGTGCAGCCGCGCGGGCGGTGCGTAAAACAGCCGACAGTGAGCAGCGATTTGTTGGAGTCATTGGGCGACCGGTTGATGTGGCGGCTGGTGTATCGCAAGTTCAGCGATCACAGCACGCTGCTGACCACGCACTCGGTCGTCGCCGGCAGCAGCGGTGGCGTGCGCTGGTACGAAATCCGCAATCCGGAGACGTCTCCGACGGTGTTTCAATCGGGAACATTTGCGCCCGATTCAGAGTTCCGGTGGGTGCCGGCGATTGCCATGGATTCCAGCCAGGACATCGCGGTCGGCTATAGCCGGTCGGGGTCGGCGGCGGGTCAGTTTCCGTCGATCGTCTATGCCGGTCGTATTCCTTCGGATGCGGCAGGGACGTTGGAATCGGAAGTGGTGTTGAAGGCGGGCGCCGGGTCGCAGACTGGCAACTTCGATCGTTGGGGCGATTATAGTTCGTTGACCGTCGACCCCACCGATGATTGCACTTTCTGGTTCACCCAGGAATATCTAAAGTCCACTGGAGAGTTCAACTGGAACACCGCCATCGGGAGCTTCAAGTTTCCGGGCTGCGCGGGTGGGACTCCGGACTTTAGCCTCACGGCGAAACCCAGCACGCTGACCATCACGCAGGGGAGCAACGGTACGAGCACGATCACAGTGGTTCCGGCGAACGGTTTCAGCGGCAGCGTTACGCTGTCCGCATCCGGTCTGCCGAGCGGCGTGACGGCCGGGTTCGCTCCGAATCCGACTACTTCAACCAGCACGCTGACGCTGACGGCTGGCGCTACTGCCACCACCGGGACCTCTACGGTAACGATCACCGGTATGTCAGGCGCGCTGACGCATTCCACGACGTTGAGCCTCACCGTAAACCCCAGCGGTGGCAGCCCAGTGGTAACGCTAACGCCGACCTCACTGGCATTTGGCAGCGTCGTAGTGGGCGTAACCTCAGCTGGGAAGACGGTGGCCGTCAAGAACACCGGAACCGCGACGCTGAATATCAGCAGCATCGCGACCAGCGGTGATTTCGCTCAAGTGACCAGCACGATGCCCTGCGGCTCCACGCTGGCTGCGGGAGCGACTTGCAAGGTCGAGGTCAAATTCACTCCGACCCAACTTGGTGCGCGCACCGGGAACACTACGATCACGGACAACGCGTCGAACAGTCCGCAGACGGTGCCACTGACCGGCACCGGTTTGGCCCAAGCCACGTTGACTCCCACCAGCGCGACCTACCCGTCGCGGACCGTGGGGACGACCAGCCCGGCGAAGGTGTTTACGCTTTCCAACAAACAGAGCGTAACGCTTACCGGGATCGTGCCTTCGACGACAGGCGACTTCGCTGTTTCTTCGAAGACCTGCACATCGACTCTGGCGGCCAATGCCAGTTGCAAGATCAGCGTGACGTTCAAGCCGACAGCCAAGGGGACGAGGACCGGGACATTGAAAGTGGCGGATAGCGCCAGCAATAGCCCGCAGACCTCGAATCTGACGGGAACGGGTAAGTAACGGCAAGTAACAAGAAAGCCACAACCTGAATCGCTGTAGTAGCGGGGCTGCGCAAGCAGCCCCGTTTTTTGTAGCGCCGCCGTCCCGGCGGCTGCCCGGGGGCGTCACGCCCGCCGCGCCGACAACGAAGTGCTCACGGCAATAGGTAGGCGCCAGCGGATGGTCTCGTGATACTGCCGGGGCGCCGATTGCATTGATTGACGCGTCCGCAATACTGGCGACTTCGTGTAAGATTCTAGAGGCGAGTACGAGTGCATCGATTCTGCGTGTGTTGATCCTGCCGGACTGATTTCCAGACAAGGCCGGCGTTCCTGCATCACGAACGACGATACTCCCCAATTCACAGGTAGAACCGCAGCCTTCGGGCCGCCGGCAGATTCCTGTCAGGAGAAATTGAATGGCGAAAATTGCAAAGACAGCCGACCGGAAAAAGGTCATGGATACCACGAAATCAACCGCCTGCCCCAAGTGCGGCAAGGAAACCCGCATCGTGAAGCGGATGAAGGATCGCGAGCGCGGCGTGCCGGGAGGAATCTATATTTCGTGCTCCGGCTGCGAGTTTTTTGAAAAACTATAGAAGAGTTGTCAGTTGTCAGTGATCAGTGGTCAGTGGTCAGTAAAACCTGGCACCGACGATCCATCAGAACACGATCCACCAGAACACAAGAGGCGCGGCACAAATGCCGCGCCTCTTGTGTTTACTGAGAACTGACAATTGACAACTGACCCCTGCCCTACCCGATCTGGCCAAGAATCGCCCTTGCCTCGGCTGCGGGGTCGGCGGCGGCGGTGATGGGGCGGCCGACCACAATGTGGGACGCTCCGGCGGCAATTGCTTCCGCTGGGGTCACGACGCGTGCCTGGTCGTCGGGGCCGCTGCCCGCCAAGCGGACTCCTGGGGTCACGATGGCGAAGTCGGGGCCGAATTCCTCGCCGAACTCCCCGCGAATCGCACCTGCCTCTTGTGCGGAGGCCACCACGCCCGTGCAGCCGTTCGAGAGCGCCAAGGCCGCCATTCTAAGCACTTGCTCCAGCACGCCTCCGCGCAGGCCAATCTTGCCCAGTTCCACCTCGTCCAGGCTGGTTAGGACGGTGACCGCCAGGACGAGCATGTCAGGCTTGGCGGCCTGCCCAGCCTCGGCGGCGGCTTTCAGCATCTTGCCGCCTCCGGAGCCATGTACCGTCAACATGCTCACGCCGAGCTGCGCCGCCTCCCGGACGGCCGCTGCGGCGGTGTTTGGGATGTCGTGGTACTTGAGGTCAAGGAAGACCTGGCGGCCCGAGGCGACCAATTCGCGGACAATGGAGGGCCCTTCGGCGGTGTAGAGCTGCATTCCAACTTTGTAGGTATGAGCGGAGTCGCCGACGGCCGCCACGATCTTCCGGGCGGCCGCCGCCGTCGATACATCCAGGGCAACGATGAGACGCTGACGCGGGTCCATAGTTTCGACCGTAGTTTCGACCGTCGGAATCGACTGTTTTTGCCGACTATATTTCCGACTATCGTTGCCGAGTTTATCGGTTTTAGTAGAGCTTGGCTACCGGTTGCAGTTGCGCCACTGCGGTCGGCCGATCATTCTTTGGCCGATTCGTGGGCTGATACAGGTCCAGGCGGACCCGCTGCAATCCTCGCTCTTTGAAGCCCAGTGCGCGCGCGGCGTTGTAGGAAACGTCGATGATCCGCCCGTCCACAAAGGGGCCCCGGTCATTGATCCTCACCACCACGGCTTTACCGTTCCTCAGGTTAGTGACCCTGACGAACGAGCCCAGCGGAAGGCTGGGGTGAGCGGCGGTGAAATCGCGCATGTCGTAAGGCTCTCCGCTGGCCGTCGGTTTTCCCTGGAATTGCGCTCCATACCAGGACGCGGTGCCGGCTTGATAAGCCTTCGGATTAGGGCTGTTGGTCTTTCGTTGGCTCGGCCCACTGGCTAGATTCACCAGCGGAAGTGTGACCTTGGCGGCTTCCAGGCTGCTTGGCCCGGATGCGGCTCCGGCACCCAGACTAGCGACTGATAAAACAATCGCCAGGCTTTCGGCTAAACGTCGTCGCATTCAGTTACCTCTCAATCTTGGAAAGTCGTTTTCTGGTCGTGTGCTCCTTTGGTCAGACGATCTATAAAGGCTACCGGGGTGAAGGGATCGTGTCAACCCGAAAACCAGCGGCTCTAATTAACTAAATAGTACATAATCAATCACTTAGCCCCATGTAAAACATGGATTTGCCTTCGTATGTGGTTGAAAGCAGGTGAGGCGACTGATAACCAATTAGTAATGATATGGATTCAACCTCCCACGAAATTCGTGCAACCTGTTTTTGAATGTTACACTTAAGGGGTAAATTCTAGTAAGTGTACTGTAATCAGTAGTTTAAGTTGAAATTATGTTACTGATTTGGTAACTGTTAAGCTTGTGTCTTATGGCATTGAACCAAACAGAGAGGGTCGCAACCACTTTCGGTGGAGGACACCCGGAAGTGCCGTTCCCCTTATTGACCTTTCGGTTTAGAGTGTCGGCATGGCTGTGACTCCGCCCGTGGTGCTGACGATCGCTGGCTTCGACCCCTCCTCGGGAGCTGGAATCACGGCCGACATCAAGACGATTGCCGCCCACGAATGCTATGGCGTCTCCTGCATTACGGCGCTAACGGTCCAGTCAACCCGGGGAGTGTGCCGGGTTGAGCCGGTCGATCCTGGGATCATTGCCGAGACTTTGGAGGAGTTGGCATCCGACGTCACCGTGGAAGCCGTGCACATCGGGATGCTGGGAAGTGGGCGGGCGGTCGGGGTGGTTGCGGACTTTCTGACCAAAGCGCGGCTTCGGCATGTGGTGCTGGATCCGATCTTGAAGTCCAGTTCCGGCGTCGATCTGCTGGACGCGGCGGGAATCCGGGAAATGATCGAACGGCTCATGCCGCTGGCCGAGGTAATCACGCCGAATCTGGACGAGGCTGGCGTACTGACCGGGATGGCGGCGGTCACGAATCTTGACCAGATGCGTGAAGCGGCGACGCGGCTGCACGTCCTGGGGGCGGCGAACGTCGTGGTTACGGGAGGCCATCTCGAAAAGGCGATCGATCTGCTCAGTCTCACGACCGGCCAAGGCACAGAAACGGAAGTCTTCAAAGCAGACCGTGTGCGTTCGAACTCGACCCACGGGACGGGATGTGCGTTCGCAACGTCCCTGGCCTGCCACCTGGCGCAGGGGCGAGGGCTGCCAGAGGCAGTCCTGCTGTCGAAGGTGTATGTTTCGGCTGCGATCGCGAGTGCTCACCCGCTAGGTCATGGCAAGGGGCCGTTGCATCACCTCTACCGCATGAGCCAGCAACGGCGAGCGAGTAGTGTCGTGTCGGACAAAGAGCCCGCCCATTCGCGCAATTGACGGCGCCAGACGGGCCGCAGCCAACACACAAGCCGCGTCTCTACGGGAAGGTCATTTTTTCAGGAGACATCCGGCGACAAAGCAGGCGACCGCCGCCAGGAGCCATTCGATTCGCCACAACTGAATCGCCTGCCAGTCGAGGAGGGTACGGACGCTGAAGAACACACTAACACCCAGAGATCCGAGCACGCAGAGGACGCCGAGCAGGAAGGCGACGACAGCGGCGGGTTTGAGGCCGAGACGCTCGCCAATGGAGACCAGTTCGGCAACGCCGGGGATTTCCAGGGCGCGGGCGGCATTAAGATCGGGGCGGCCGACGCCACAGGCATGACAATACAGTGAGCTGACTATAAATTCGGTGCCACAGCGGCAGGTCGCACTGCGTTCCCGGCTGGCTACGGTGCCGGCGGCGGGCATTGGCGCCCGCCAAAATTCGTGCTGCGGCTGATCGAGTGCTTCCGCCATAAGGAACTCTTAATTCAGTGTTCTTTGGATCGCAAGCGAATCACCAAAGCCAGTGAGTGCAAAAGACGACACTTACCAGTCGGTGACGGGGGAGGGCGCGAGCCGGGAGAGCAAGAATTACGCTATCCAAGCCCGAATTTCCCCATTTTGCACGACTTCGGCTGCTTAGGGAGGTATCGCGCGTGGTTCGGGTAGGCTTTCACCCAGAATCGTTCCCCGTAGAGACGCGGCTTGCCGCGTCTCGGCAGCGTCCGGGTGAAGGGGCAGGGGCAGAGATCTTGCCGCCGCCGGCGGAGACGCGGCAAGCCGCGTCTCTACAGCGGAGAGTCATGAAGTGCCCAGACGCGTTCTTCGTGTGCCGCCCCATCAGTTAAACTGATCGGGCGTGCTCTCCCTCCTCTCCTTGCAGCGCCTCGTCTTGATCTGCATCGTGATGCTGGTCGCTGCCCGAGTTAGCCTCGCCGCCAACCTTTCGACTGGCAGTGCGTTCCGCCCTGCCGATCCGCTGAATCAGGCGGCTTTCGACCACTATTACAATCTCGACTACGATGCGGCGATTCTGGATTTCGAAAGGATACTGGCTCGTCATCCGAACGATCCGTCGGCCGTCAATCACCTGCTCTCATCGATTCAGGTGCGGGAGCTCTATCGTATGGGGGCGATGAATACAGGCGAATACGCGAACGATAGCTTCATTGGACAAGCGCACCGACCGGCGGAACCGGCGCAGAAGGAGCGCATCAAGCAGCTAGTGGCGCAGGCCGAGAGGCTTGAAGAGGAGGATCTGGCGCGCGATCCGAAAGACGCCGATGCGCTCTATGCCCGGGGCGTGACCCGCGGGCAGTTTGCACTCTATACGGCGCTGATCGAGCGAGCGTGGTTTTCGTCGCTGCGCAATGCCGTCGGAGCGCGCCGCGATCATGAACGGGTGCTCGAGTTGGATCCGCACTACACCGATGCCAAGCTGGTGGTGGGCGCTCACAACTACGTGATGGGGAGCCTGTCGTTTGCGGTGAAGATGGCTGTCGCGTTGGCGGGATTGAGCGGAGACAAAGAGAAAGGCCTGCAATATTTGGCCGACGCCTACCACGCCAATGGCGAAACCAGCGTGGATGCTGGAGTCGTGCTCCTGGTTTTCCTGCGCCGCGAACACCGGTACGACGAGGCGGTGGAGATTGCGCGGGCAATTGGTCCGCGATTTCCGCGAAACTACCTGTTGCCACTCGAAGAGGCCAATCTGCTGCGGGCTTCTGGCAAGAACGACGAGGCCCGGGCCGAAGATCAGTATCGTCGCGTGTGGCAGAACGGGCGCGAAGGCAAGTACGGCAACCTGCATTACGAAATCGCGGCGGTGGAGTTGGGAGATCTACTCCGCAGTGAGAAAAAATATCAGGCTGCGGCTGCGGCGTATGAATTGGTGAGCGGGGTGGCGGGAGCCGATCCGGAACTGCTGCAGAAGGCGAAGGTGGGGGCCGTCGAAATGAGGAAGAGGATGAAGGATGGGAATCGGGAGTAGGAGCATTCAGCACTCAGCATTTAGCACTCAGCATCTAGTAAGGCTAAGCTCGAGGCAACTGGCGGCGGTCAACCGTTAGGCTGGGTCCACGGACATTGAACTTTTTCGGGGCGATTGCGTATCCTATCTCCAAGGAGGCACACCCATGTACTGCAACGCTTGCGGTAAGGTTATTGCCGAAGACGGACGCTATTGTTCTCACTGCGGCGGCTTGATTGGAGTTTTACCGGTGCCGAAGAGACTGATGCGCTCGCGCGCGGACAGAAAGGTCGGCGGGGTTTGCGCGGGACTGGCGCATTATCTCGATCTCGACGTGTCGCTTGTGCGCATCCTTCTGTTCTTCATCACGCTGGCCTGCGGAATCTTCCCCGGCGTTGTGGCCTACGCCCTCGGATGGATCATCATTCCGGAAGAACCGTTGTACCTGCCCGTTGCGGCAGCGCGACAAACGGTAGCGAGCTAGCGGTAGAGACGCGGCTTGCCGCGTCTCCGCCTGCGCCATAGACGCTCGCTGCGGCGAAGACAAGGCCGACGATAACGACCGACGACAAGGCCGACAGTTCGCGTACTCGGGTTTTTCTTCGCGTCCTTTGCAGCCTCTCTTTGCTGCCTCAGCGGTTCAAGCTCTTGACTTGATCTGCCCTCGCCTCTCCCAATAGTTTTGATCGCCCGTCATCCCATGCGCTGTCGGCGGCAGACGCAGCAAGCCGCGTCTCTACGGGTGTGTTTTAATCTTCTGGCATGGAACGCCTGCGCAGCGACGACGCCGAGATGGTCTACGAAATTCGCGGCACGGGCCCGCCCGTTGTTCTTCTCCATCCTTTTCCGTGCGATCGCGAATTCTGGTATCCGGTGGCGACGGCGCTCGAATCGCGCTATCGGCTGATTCTTCCCGATCTCCGCGGACATGGCGATTCGGAAATTGGCGAGGGCCCTGCCCTTATGCAAAAACATGCCGCCGACATTGTGCGGGTGCTCGATGCCGCCGGGGTTGGCAAGGCCGCGTTCATCGGATGTTCCATCGGCGGGTACATACTATTTGAATTTTGGCGGCGGCATCGCGATCGGGTCAGTTCACTTGTGCTGTGCGACACTCGCCCGCAACCCGACACGGCAGAGGCGCGGGCCAACCGATTGAAAGCCGCAGCGGCCGTTCTGGAGCACGGAACGGAACCATTCCTCGAAACGATGATTCCGAAGCTTATGGGGCGCACGACGGTGAACGCGCGACCGGACCTGGTCACGGGAGCGCTCGCGATGATGCGCAAAATGTCCGCCGAAGATATCAGCCTGGTGCAGCGCGGAATGGCCGAGCGTCTCGACTCGGTGGCGGATATGAAGAGGATCAACGTGCCCACGCAGATTGTGATTGGAGAGGAAGATGTCCTTTCGACCGTGGCCGATGGCGAACTCATGCGGCAAAATATTTCCGGCAGCCGGTTGACGGTGATTCCGAAAGCCGGACACTACGCGCCATGGGAGCAACCGGAAGCGGTGGGCACGGTGCTGCGGCAATTTTTGGATGACGTTGCATTGAAATAGCCTCGCATACCGTCGCCCCATCACAAGTTAGTCATCCCTCGCAAAGCGAGGGATATGCATCTTGCCGCGAACTGCAGATCCCTCGCTTCGCTCGGGATGACAAACCTCTTGTACTACTTGTCTTGCTACCCGTCGCGTCAAACACCTCGCCTCGGAAATCTCCGTTAAAATTAAATTGATGCTTGAAAATGCAAAGTTTGCTGACTCGACCGCCATCGTCCATCCTGTGCGCGGCGTGCGCGGCGTCATTCGCATTCCGGGAGACAAATCCATCTCGCATCGCTACGCCATGCTGGCGGCGATTGCCGAGGGTACGAGCCGATTCCATAATTTTTCGGCGGCGCGCGATTGCGCCAGCACGCTTGATTGCGTAAGCAAGCTCGGCTGCGAGTGGAAACAATTGGACGACGGCACGATTGAAGTGCATGGCGTCGGGCCGCAGATGGACGCTCCTGCGGAGATGTTGGACTGCGGAAACTCCGGCTCGACGATGCGCATGTTGAGCGGAATTCTTGCTGGTCAGCCGTTCCCCAGCGAATTATGCGGCGACGAATCGCTCTCGCGGCGGCCGATGGCCCGCATTATGAAGCCGCTTTTCGCGATGGGGGCGAAGATTTCTGCGGCCGAGGGCGGCCGGCCGCCGCTGAAAATCCACGGCGGGCCGCTCCGAGCTGTCCGATACAAGCCTGAGGTTGCGAGCGCGCAGGTGAAATCGTGCGTGCTGTTTGCCGGACTATTCGCCGACGGCGAGACGGTGATCGAGGAGCCGATCCGCACCCGCGATCATGGCGAAATTGCGCTGCGTGCGTTTGGAGCGGAAGTGGATCGAGCCGGGAATGCATCTCGGATCGTGGGCGGACAGCGACTGCGCGCGATTGAAGCGCATGTGCCCGGCGATCTATCCAGTGCGGCGTTCTTTCTATGCGCGGCGGCGCTCTTTCCCGGATCGCAAATCACGCTGCCTGGAATTCTGATGAATCCAACGCGCGCGCGCTTGCTCGATATCCTGATGCAGATGGGATTGAAGGTCGCGGTCTCGCTCCTGGAACAACATCAAGGTGAACTGGTGGGATCGATCGAGGCGCGCGGGGCGGCGTGGAAGGGCGGAGTCATCGTAGGCGCCGACACGGCTGCGCTGATCGACGAGATTCCGGTGCTGGCGGCGATTGCGCCGTATTCCGAAGACGGTCTCGAAGTGCGCGACGGCAAAGAGCTGCGCGTAAAAGAGTCGGATCGTATCGCGGCGGTCGCCACCAACCTGCGAAAGATGGGCGCGGAAATCGAGGAGCTTCCCGATGGAATGAAAATTCCTGGCGGCCAGCATCTGCATGGAGCGGAACTCGATTCGTTTGGCGATCACAGAATTGCAATGGCGTTCGCCGTTGCGGCACTGCGGGCCGAAGGGGAGACGACGATTCGCGGCGCGGACGCGGCGGGGGTGTCGTTCCCAACGTTTTTTGAGGAATTGGAGAAAGTCGCCGGACGCTAGTTGTATTGACCGCGCCCTCAGTCCCGTTCCCTCTTGCTTACTCTTGCGGTTGTGCATTCATTGCCAGCAATGATAGCATTGACGGCATGGCCACCATTACCATTCGGCAGCTCGACGAGAACGTCAAAAGCCGGTTGCGGGTTCGTGCCGCGCGCCACGGATGTTCGATGGAGGAAGAGGCGCGGGAGATTTTGCGATCCGCTCTGACTGCTTCCTCGCCGGTCAAGAAAAACCTGGCCGAGGCTATCCAACGGCGGTTTGCGGCGTTTGGCGGGCTCGATCTTGAGTCGCGGCGACGCGATGCTATCCGTCAGGTTCCGGAATTTGGCGCGTGATCATCCTCGACACCAATGTGCTGTCCGAGCTCATGAGGGCGAAACCATCTCCGAATGTGGTGGCGTGGGTCGCGAAACAACGGGCAGCGGACCTGTTCGCGACGTCAATCACCGAAGCCGAGATTTTTTACGGAATCGAATTACTCGCCAAGGGTAAGCGGCGCGAAGGGCTGCTGGCAGCCGCGGAAGCCATGTTTGCCGAGGATCTGGCGGGCCACGTCGTAGGGTTTGAGAGCGACGCGGCTCGAATGTTTTCCAGGATTGCCGCGGACCGTCGCGCTCTGGGCAGCCCGATCAGCCACGCAAACGCTCAGATTGCGGCCATTGCCCGAACTCGCTCGGCCAAGCTCGCGACGCGCAATGTCGAAGATTTCGAGGACTGCGGTCTCGATATCGTCGATCCGTGGAACTAGTCGTAGCAGGTCGCACCGATAGGATTAGAGGAAAAATCATGACTGCAAAGAATCCCACATCCTCCGACGAGCGCCTGCAGCAGGAATTCAATCGCTGGGCCGATGACGGCGAGGGCGCGAAGATGGAGCGCCATCATCTCGACATCACTCAAAAAACGATGCGCCGCATGGATCTGCGCGCCGGTCAGCGCGTGCTCGATCTAGGCTGCGGATCAGGCTGGGCCGCGCAACTATTGGCGCGGGTGGTGGATGACGGTCCGCAGGGATATGGACAAGTAGTCGGCGTCGATATTGCGGACGAGATGATCCGGCAGGCGCGAGCTTTCTCGAAAGAGTTTCACAACCTGGAATTTGTCGAGGGATCGGCAACGCAAATTCCGGGAGAAGATAACTTTTTCGACAGAGTGCTTTCAGTCGAATCGTTTTATTACTATCCAGATCAAGACCGCGCGCTGGACGAGTTGTTTCGCGTCATGGCACCGCGCGGACGCCTGTTTATTTTGATCAATCTCTACAAGGACAATCCGTACTCGCTGCAGTGGGTGCCGAAGTTGAAGGTGCCAGTGCAGATTCGTTCGGCGGCGGAGTATGTTGAACTCTTGCGGCGTCGCGCATTCGAAGACGTCGAGTCTGCGCAGATTCCAGATGACACACCAACGCCGGAAAATTATCGGACGACGTCGTTCCATTCGCTCGACGACTTGAAGGCGTTCAAGCGCGTGGGCGCGTTGCTGCTGATGGCGTCAAAGCCCGGATAGTGTTCAGCCCCTGAAGGGGCGGTCGCTTTCGGCGAATATCTATCGCTAAAGCGATACCCTGATACGAATCAGAATAGCGTCATCGGTTCGGCCAATGAAACGCCAACCTCTCCGCGGACTGTACCGCGCCGGGCGGATCGAAGTTGAATAAAGTTTTGATGTTGCGGCACATCTGGCGCGACCCCCGCGGAATCGGAGCTCTTGGGTGCTACGATTCTTTCCTCGCCTACATTTTCTCATCGGTCTGCCTACAAATGTCGCGCGGGCAGCCACGGCCGATGAGCTTGGGAAAAAAGTCGTTGCCAGAGCAAAGAGCGCTACCGCGGCGGCTGACGCCGGATCAAAAACAAAGCATTTACCGCAGCGCTGAAGCGCTGCGCCACCCAAAAAAGGTCTAATGGAGACTTTTTCCGCAAGCTGCGAAGCGAGGCGATACTGGGGCAACGGGCCACGAATTGGTATGCTGATGGTGCGAAGATGACTCCCCAGGCCCATCGCCGCGCCGTTGTTTTACTGATGGTCAGCGTTGTCTTTGTGTATGGATGTGGTCGCCCCCCCTCCAATAATTCCTCGGCGTCTGAAACGCAAAAACTGCCCTTTGATCGACAGCCGCGCACTTCCGGAATATCGCCCAGCCAAACGCTGATTCCGTCGACCACAAAATTGCTGGAAGGGACGCCCATTCCGATTCGACTGCAAAGCGCGCTTTCGAGCGCGTCGTCTCATGCCGGAGACATATTCAGCGGTATCATCGATGAAGCGGTGGTGATCGACGGCCAGACACTGCTAGCCGGAGGCACGGTTGCAACCGGTCGTGTGCTCGAAGCCAAGCCCTCCAGTTCCGTGGGGCGATCGGCCGATCGAGCGATTGATCCCGGTTATCTGCGGATCGTCCTCGTCAGTTTGAACGTCGAAGGCAGGCCGGTCGCGATTGAGACCTCCAGCATTTTTGCCAAGGGCGGCTCGCGCGAGGAACGAACAACCGGCTCGGATACTGATGCCAGTCAGAAGGATCGTGATCGCGACAAAGGCAAAGACAAGGACAAGGACAAGGACAAGGGCAAGGATATTACCTTCGGCCCGGATCGCCGTCTCAACTTCCGGCTAGCGCAGACCGTCGACTTGCGATGAGCGGCACAGAGTCCAGCGAGTGTAATTCAACGTAATCACTCCCGCACGCACAAGCCTGATTTTCACCAACCTGATTTACCCCTGCAGGGATAGATTCTCCGGACCTAGAAAGAGACTGTATTAGGGAAGTGTCTGGATAGAATTTACATTATTGAGAGGCACGCAAACCCGACGCGGAGCGGCCCCGTTCGGCGCAATTCGATGGAAACACAGCAGTTCCCCGTTCTGGCACGCTGCGTGCTCTTTGTAGAACGCTCCTTGTGGACGGAAATTGCGAAATGGATGGAGATTAAGGACTCGGTCATGATTTGGCTTTTCGCCGTAACAATTATTGCGTCCATGACTGTGGCGACGACGATCGGTGCAATATTGTTTATCCAAAGGATGCTCGGCATTGGACATTGTTCACCTTCGTACACCGACGGCGATGCTTTGCGACCGTGAAGTCCCGTTCTTCTAAAATGCGCAATTTCGTAAACAGCATCGAAACTCATCGGCTCGTTTGGTGTTGTATAGATATGAAGGAGTAAAGTGGGAATGAAATCCTTCTAACGATAATTTTTGCGCTCATGGCAAAACATGAGATCGAAACAAGAGACAGATCGAATCTCGCCTTTCAATCCACGAAACCCGCAGGAGTAGAGCAACACCGGGTAAACGAGGGATGGGGCAGAGGAATCACCATGAACGTCCGTTCAATCCGTAATTTTTTATTCGCGCTGGTTGTAATGTGCATGTCCGCGGCATCCTTTGCACAAATTGGAATTGCCATTACGTTTGCGCCTCCTCCGCTTCCGGTGTATGAGCAACCGCTCTGCCCCGGCGACGGCTATCTTTGGACGCCCGGCTACTGGGCGTACGACTACGACATCGAAGACTACTACTGGGTGCCGGGCACATGGGTAGAGGCTCCGGAAGTCGGCTACCTGTGGACTCCAGCCTATTGGGGTTGGGGCGGCGATAGATTCGTTTTTTATGACGGCTATTGGGGACCGCACGTCGGTTTCTACGGCGGCATCAGCTATGGCTTCGGCTATTTCGGCGAGGGCTATGAAGGCGGACGTTGGGATCACGACCACTTTTTCTACAACCGTTCCGTGAACAACGTGAACATCACTAACATTCACAATGTCTACAACACGACCATCATTAATAGGACCGAGACGCGGGTGAGCTACAACGGTGGTAACGGTGGAATTGACCGGCGTCCGCGGCGGGAAGATGAAATGGCGGCTCGCGATCGGCACCTTGCGCCAGTCGCGGCGCAAACGCAACACATCCAGGAGGCTCGGAGGGATCCGCAGCAGCGCGCTTCGGTGAACCTGGGCAAGCCGGCCGTTGCGGGTACGGCGCGAGCGGGGCAGTTCAGGGGCGGCGCAGTTGTGGCGGCCCGAGCGGCGGGAGGAAACTATACGCCTCCAGCGCGCCGCGGTGGAAACCAGCCGGGCAATAATGCTCCCGCGATGCGTCCCGAGAACGCGCGGCCACAGAATAACAATTCGCCAGCGCGTCCCGAGAATCGTCCGGCGGATAATAATTCCCGGCCCAACACGTTCAGTCACGTTCGCGACCTGCCGCCTGCGCCGAGGCCGAGCCCTCCTAACACGGGCAATCCAAAGCAGGACCAGAAGTACCAGCAGCAGCAGCAGAAACAGTTCGCGAAGCAGGATCAGGAACGGCAGAAATTGCAACAAAAACAGGAGCAAGACCATCAGCGGATGGCGCAACGCAACGCCAATGAAGCGCAAAAACAGCAGGTGGAGCAGCGCCACCAGCAGCAGACGCAGCAATTGCAGCAGAGGCATGAACAGCAGCAACAGCACATGCAGCAAAAACAGCAGCCGCCGGCGAATCAGTCAAAGCCCAAGCGGCCTTAACGTAGCGCTGGCATCCTGCCGGCTGTCCCGGGGGCGTCTCGCCCGCGGATCCTTGGCAAGAACGCCCCCGGACAGCTGGCAGGGACGTCGGCACTACTGCCGAGCGGGCGCGATTCTGAGCGAGATCACGCCATCATTTCCGCGTCTTCGCGGCGGTCTGGTTTTGCCGACGCTGGCGGCAAGCGCAAGCGGAACGTCGTGCCCGCGCCGACGATGGAATCGAATTCCACCGAGCCGTAGTGCCACTGCATAATCTGGTAGGTCTGGGCCAGGCCGATTCCGCTGCCGCCTTTATCGCCTTTGGTGGTGAAGTAGAGTTCGAAGATTTTTTCTTGCGCTTCGGGCGGGATGCCTCCGCCCTGGTCCATTACTTCGGCGAGAATCATCTCATCCTCGCGCCGCGCTTGCAGAGTGAGCGTTCCGCCAGTGGTCATGGCCTGAACGCCGTTCAGCACAAGATTCAAAATCGCCTGCTTCATCAGATCGGAATCGATGCGCACCAACAGCGGATCTTCCTGGTTTGAGACTTCCAGCACGATGCGTACGTCGTGGCGGGCGGCGTCGGGCGCGGCCAGCCCCGATACGCTCTCCAATATTTTGCGCAGGTCCAAGTCTTCGAGGCGCAAATCGCGGGGGCGGGTGAAGTCCACCAGGATTTGCACGACGCGGTCGAGGCGGTGGATTTCGCTGCCGATGATATCCATGTGGCGGCGCGTGTCGGGATCGTCCTGCTTGAGTTTGTTTTGCAGCAACTGCAAGTGCAAGACGATGGCGTTGATGGGATTCTTTACTTCGTGCGCCACCCCGCGCGTCAGGCGCCCGCTGGCGGAAAGACGGCGCGAAATTTCAATCTCGTTTTCGATTCGCCGCACCGATTCGGCGTCGCGCATGGTCAGCAAAGCGCCAATTGACGTTCCTTTTTCCTGAATGAAATCGAGCGACACTTGCACGCGGCGACCATCGGCAGCGTCGAATTCGTACTGCACCAGCGCACGCTGCTTCTGAAACGCCGGCATCACAACCGCGCCCAGCACCGTTCCGTCGGAGAATATTTCTTCGGCAGTGCGTCCGAGAATTTCACGTCGCGGACGTCCAAGAAATTTTTCCGCCGAAGCGCTCACCAGTACCACCCGCGAATCACTCGTGAACAGCATGAGCCCGTCCTGCAGCTTGGTCATGACCTGCTCGACGTTGTCTTTCAGTGCGGAAAAAATTTGGTTCGTGTCGCGAATCTGACGCCCGAGATGCGCGATTTTCAACGACACCAAGCCGACCTCGTCTTCCGTGCCCGACTCTTGTTCTGGCAGCAGGTCTCCGGCGCTGGCGCTGTCGAGATTGCGGGCGATCGCTTTCAAGGGGCCAAGCGCGACATTCGAAACTACGGCCGCCAGTACCAACGAACAAAACACCGCGACCACCGAAAAGAAAGCTGCCTGCTGCAATTTCGGCGTCAGCTCGTTACGGAGAAAGACCGTTGAAACGCCCACGCGAACGCTGCCAAACGCCTGCCGGTCAAGTTCCAATCCGATGCTGACATCATAAATCGATGCCTGGCCGTAGAGCATTTTCAACTGGCGACGGAATCCCGCGTCGCGCAACACGCTTAACGAAGCTCGCTCGGGGACCGGCTTGCCGTTCAGCGCCGGATTCGTATCGAGAATCGCGACTCCAGTGGGATCGATAATGGCAGCGTCATAGATGATGCGAGAAGTCCCCACCTCCGATTCCAGCATGTCGTTGAGGTTAGTATCGGTCTGCAGGAAGTTTGTGATGGCGGCGCGCATCGCCTTGGGGTTGTTGGTGTCGACCCGCGTGCTGGTCAGATCCGGCACCGCCTTGGAGGCGGCATACTCCAGTTGGTTTGTGAGTTGAGAGGCGGTCTCGTCCGCCCATAGCAGGCGTTGGCGCAGAAGTTGCGACAGGTAAATCCACGAGAAGCCGACGACAAGCGCCGTGAACAGCGTCGTGATCACAAACACGATGATGAATTTGCGGCTCATGAAGCAAAATAGTTCTCAGTTCACAGTTGTCAGCTCTCAGGCATCGTCACCGGGGTGTTTACTGAGAACTGAAAACTGAGAACCGAGAACTTCTTCTCCTACTCCTCCGCCGTCAACGCCGCATCCTGCGGGCGACCATATTCTTTTAGTTTGTTATGCAGCGTCTTCAGGCTGATGCCCAGTATCTCCGCGGCGCGCGTCTTGTTGTTGTGAGTGGCTTGCAGCGTTTTCAGGATGAGCAGCTTCTCGGCTTCTCCGACGGTTGTGCCAACGCCCAGATGCACCGCGTCGGGATCGTTCACCACAGGACGCACGCATTGGCCAAAGCCTGGCGGCAGGTGTTTGGTTTCGATCAGCCCGCTTTCGCAAACGATCACGGCGCGTTCCAGCGCGTTGCGCAATTCGCGTACGTTGCCCGGCCACGAGTAGGTCTGAAAAACATTGAGCACCGCTTCGCTTACGTCCGCAACTTTGCGATCGTGCTTTCGATTCATGTCGGCGAGCAGGCTCCGCACCAAGTCGCGGATATCCTCTTTGTGCTCGCGCAGTGCCGGCATATGAATATTGAAGACGTTAAGCCGGTAATACAAATCCTGGCGGAGTTCACCATTGGCCACGGCGTCGTCGGGAACTTTGTTGGTCGCGGCGAGCACTCGCACATCCACCGAAGTTTCGACCTTGCTGCCGAGGCGGCGCAGCTTATGATCCTCCAAGACGCGCAGCAGCTTGGCCTGGGTGCCAACGGGCATCTCGCCAATCTCATCGAGCAGCAGGGTTCCGCCTTCGGCTAACTCGAAGCAGCCAGTGCGGCGTTCGAGCGCGCCGGTAAATGCGCCTTTTTCGTGGCCGAAGATTTCACTCTCAATCAGCGTTTCAGGAATCGCGGCGCAATTGATCGGGACGAAAGGTTTGTTGCGTCGCGGGCTCAGATCGTGGATGGTGCGCGCCACCAGTTCCTTGCCGGTTCCGCTCGCGCCGGTGATCAGTACGGATGCTGTGCTCGGAGCGACCTGCTCGATCAGCCGAAATATTTCCTGCATCTCAACCGACGCACCGACCAGAAGGCCGAGCGCGCCTTTATCGCGCAAACGGCGGCGTAAGGATTCGTTTTCGGTGCGGGTGTTCAGGATTTCCCCGATATTGGTCAGGATCGAGCGCAGCCGCCGAAAGTCGATGGGTTTCTCGATGTAGTCCTGGACGCCCAGGCGACCGGCGTGAAAAGCAGTGTCGGTCGCCTTTTGGGCGGTCACCATCACCACCGCAATCGAATGCGAAAGGTCGGCGAGCTTCTCCACCAGTTCCATTCCGCCCATACGCGGCATCTTGACGTCCGTGATTACGATGGCAGGGGCAAAGAGGGGAATTTTTTCCAAAGCCTCAAGGCCGTCGGCGGCCGTGTCAGTGCGGTAACCCCAGCTCGTGACCAGTTCGGCGAGTCCGGTTCGTTCGTTCTCTTCGTCTTCAACGATCAGTACGCGTTCCTGTGTCATATTTGGCGGACCATTCGGACCAACGAGCATTATTCAGGGAAGCGCGCCGCCCCGCAACTCCGGGAAACTGGAATAGAGGCATATCATTTTGAGAATACGGCGAAATTATCTACAAGAAAACGGATGCATGGGTTGCAAGGTGATCTGGCGGTGTGGTGCCCGGTCGAGGTCGGCAACGGTGAGCAATCATCAAACGTTGGTGAGACGGTACCGTATCTGGGAAGGTTCCATGAGATGGCTTATCATCCAAATAATTCTTGCTCTGTTGCAAAAATGCCCAATTGCTGTAGAATTCGGTGTTCCCAGGGTACAGCCTATCCGTACGTGCTGTAAGGCTTTATTGATTCCAGTTCTATTAAACACTTTGTTGTGGATTTGATTCGGAGGATCTCAATGTCACTTTGTCGCGAAACTTACCGGAGAGGCGCGAGTATGGCGCTCGTCCTGGCCGTTGTTCTGATTGCGTTGCCGTCGCTGTTGAACGCACAAACTGCGCCCAAGGCGCCAACACCAGGGTCGGATGACGACTTTCCTAAAGCGGAGTTGTTCCTGGGATATCAGTGGTTGAACCCGGGTGGCAACATCCCAGATCAAACTCCTCCGCCGGCGGGGCCTCTTGCCTTTAAGTTGCCCTCGATCTCGCAAGGCTTCGGCACCAACCTCTCCTACAACTTCACCAAGCATCTTTCGCTTGAAGGCAATTACGGGGTGGACTTTAACCGCGCTGCCACGATCAGCGCCGCAACGATTGGACCGAAGTACACATGGCGTGGCGACGGTGTAAATTTTTTCGCCCACACCTTGGTTGGGTTCCAGCGCCTCTCATCGAGAGGGCTCGTTTCCACCAACGGCGTAGCCGCGGTTCTTGGCGGCGGCATGGACCTCAAAATCTGGAAGCCCATTTCACTTCGGCTGTTTGAAGCCGACTACCAACTCGGGCGCATGAACTTCTCTGCCAATGTCCCAGCGAACGACAGCGCTTTGCGACGCCAGACTTTTAACGGCGTCCGCCTGACCACCGGTCTCGTGTTCAACTTTGGCGGAGCTCCTGAAGTTCCAGTGGCGGCCGCCTGCTCCATCGACCACAACGAGGTCATGGTCGGCGAGCCCCTGCATGTCACTGTTGCGGGCAGCAATTTCAACCCCAAGCACACGCTGAAGTATGACTGGTCAAGCACCGGTGGCAAGATCGAAGGCAAGGACACGGGCGCGAGCATCGATACAAACGGTGCGGCTCCGGGATCCTACGGCGCCACTGCTACCGTTAGCGATCCGAAGGCAAAAAAGAACAACACGGCGAGCTGCACTTCAAACTTCACAGTGAAGCCGCTGAATCCGCCGCAGATTTCTTGCTCCGCAAATCCGACGACGGTTGAAATCGGAACTTCTTCCGCCATCTCTTGCACCTGCACCAGTCCGGACAACGCGACGGTAACAGTGGCCAACTGGACATCGAGTGCGGGCAGCGTTTCGGGCAGCGGCAATTCCGCCACGCTGGCGACCAACGGCACTTCCGCCGGCCCGGTCACGGTCAATTCAACCTGTACCGATTCTCGCGGTCTGACGGCGTCGACTTCAACCACGGTGTCGGTGAACAACCCGCCGCCACCCCCGGCTCCGGTGGTCGACAAGGTGCTGGAAGCGCGGCTCCTGCTGCATAGCGTGTACTTCGTTACTGCCAAGCCGTCGGAGAGGGAACCCAACGCCGGCATGGTGAAGAGTCAGGAACAAACGCTGATCGCGCTGGCCACCGACTTCAAGAAATATCTTGAGGCCAAGCCAGATGCTCACCTGACCCTCGAAGGCCATGCCGACGTGCGTGGCTCGGAAGCTTACAACCAGGCTCTCTCCGAGCGTCGCGTGGCGCGCGTCAAGAGCATGCTGGTCGAGCAGGGTGTCCCCGCAGCTGATCTCGACACCAAGGCCTTCGGCAAGCAGAAGAACATGACTGCGGAAGAAGTGAAGTCGGCCGTCGAGGACAACCCGGATATCACCAAAGAGGAGAAGGCGAGATTCATTCGCAACATCACGGTGATCAAGTGGGCAAGCAATCGCCGCGTCGACGTCACTTTGAACACGGGCAGCGGCCAAACCGAAACATCGGTACGGCACTATCCGTTCAACGCAGCTGATTCATTAGCTCTCATCGGCGGACGGGAAGCCGACAGGAAAGCTGCAGCCGCAAAAAAGGTCGCCAAGAAACCAGCGGCTAAAAAGCCAGTCAAGAAGTAGTCACCGCAGGGTGAGCGTTTCAAGAACACCACGGAGGAAGCAGAAATGCTTCCTCCGTTTTTTTATTTCGCCGATTCAATTCTGCGGGTTTGTTTTCGTCAATTGAAATAGAATCGGGTTGCCAGTTGTCTTAACGAGTGGTGGAAGTATTTTTCATGGTGATGCGGTTGCTTTGCAAAATCGCGATTGGGCTCTGGCTGAGTGTCCCGGCGGCAACTGCGGCTTCGTCGCTGCAGGACGCGGCAGGCCCCGCAACTTCCGTTGCCCAAGCTCCAGCGCAGGCGTCGCCAGGGTCTGCGGAGACAGCTCCGGCTGAGAACGCGCCCAAGCAGAAGATGCCGCCGGAGAAGTCGGCGGCAGAGACCGCTCCAGCCGCAGACGTCAATCCCCAGACTACGACCGGCGACCAAACACAACCGAAACCGGCGGAGACGAAGAAAATGGTCGCGCGTTCGGCAAGCGCAACCAGGAAACGCCGCAAGCGAATCGTCTCGGGGTCGAACGGCATTCCGCGAAAGATTGTGGTTCGCGAAGGCGGAGCAAAAGAGCCGGCGGCGCAGATTGCCCCCGGCCTGACACCCTCCGAAGAAGCTCGCCAACGCCAGAGCGCGGAGCGGTTACTGAGCTCTACTGACGATCAACTGACGCAACTGGAGAGACGCACGTTGGATGCGCGGCAGATCGAGGCCGTCGATCAGATTCATCACTATATGGATGGCGCGCGTTCAGCGCTGAAAGAGGGCGACTTGCGTAGAGCCGGTACGCTGGCGGAGAAAGCGCACATGTTGTCCGAAGATTTGGTGAAGCACTAGCAGCTCAGCAGACCTACGACTCACGCAGCGTAATGCGCATGATGTCGAACTTCACATTCACCGATCGCTGAGGAAATTTCGACTCCACATAGGCCTTCACGTCGGCAACTGAAGGAATCCCGTCGCGTCCGGTCAGTCCACGCGCGTCGTCGAGCAGAATCACGTGCGGATAGGGGTGGCTGAGAATCATCTCCAGTTCAGCTGATAGGCGCTGTTCATTGGTGCGAATTCCAACCCAGCCGTAGTACCCGGCGTCGAGCCAGAACAGCGCCGGGCCCGTCAACAACGCGAGGACCTCGGGCATGACCAAGCGACTGTCTCCGCACAAAATTCGCACGTTCCCGTGGTGCGCAAACTTTCGTGTCGCTCGTTGCGCCAGTTCGGACACGAATTCGATGGAATAGATTTGCTCGAAACGGTCTTTCATTGCCGCGACCATTTCACCGTAGTACGTTCCGGTCTCGACCAGAGTACGCAGCGAAAACTTGTCGCCGTAGGCACGCACAACTCTTTGTTTCAACAGATGCGGAGACCGCGTCGGTCGCCCGCGCAGAATCCAATACCAGTAGTCGGGATAGTGGCCTAACGCCTTATACGCGCCATAGATAGGCGTGCGTTGTAACAACCTTCGGAATGCCTTCAGAGTGTCCTCCGCCAGGAATGAAAAGAATAGGTGCGTACGGAGAGCGGGTCAAGGGAGACAAAAGCAAGAGCAAATGCGATAACCACAGGGACACAGGGGAACACAGAGGAAGCTCTAGTCTTACGCTTCCCCCCGTGCGCCCTGGTCCGTTGTGGCGACCGCTCTTTCTCGACTCCGAAAGAATGCGGAGGAGCGAACCAGAATCCCAACCACACGGTCGGTTCGCAGCCTTGTCGCTGCCCAAGTGCTCCTCTATCATCAAGTGGAGCGCGGGGAGTTAAATGCCCAGGGATAAATCAAAAGCCGATCTGTGTAAACCGTCCGTCGTCGAAAACCCGATCTCCGATGTGTTCGACAATCGCCGCCCTTCGCCATCGGAAAAATCCTGGGCTGAAAAGACGCTGGCACCCACACTCGAAAAGGCCCCCGAGAAACCAATCGGCGCCGCAACCGGCACCAATCTCGACGAGCGCGGGCACGCTCGTTTCAGCACGATTTCCGATGTTCCGATCCGCCGTCTCTACACCCAAGCCGATCTGCCTGCCGACTGGAACTACGATCAATATCTCGGGTATCCCGGCCAACCGCCCTACACGCGCGGCATTCACTCGACCGGCTATCGCGGCAAGCTCTGGACGATGCGCATGTTCTCCGGCTTCGCGTCGCCGGAAGAAACCAATCAGCGCTACAAATATTTGCTTGAACATGGCGGCGGCGGTCTATCCGTCGCTTTCGATCTGCCTACGCTGATGGGCTACGACTCCGACCATGCGGCGAGCGAAGGCGAAGTTGGCAAGTGCGGCGTCGCCATCGATTCGCTTGAAGATATGGAGATCCTCTTCGGCGGCATTCCGCTCGAGTCGATCACCACATCGATGACCATCAATTCGCCCGCGAGTGTGCTCTGGGCGATGTATCTGGTCGTTGCTGAAAAGCAAGGCGCCGACTGGAAGAAGATTTCCGGGACGCTACAAAACGACATCCTCAAGGAATACATCGCGCAAAAAGAATACATTTATCCGCCCGCGCCCTCGATGCGGCTGGTAATTGACACCTTCGAGTTCGGATCGAAATTCACACCGCGCTTCAACACCATCTCGATCAGTGGCTATCACATTCGCGAAGCGGGATCGACGGCGCTCCAGGAACTCGCCTTCACCATCTATGACGGTGTCGAATATGTCGAATGGGCGCTCCGGCGGGGCCTCGACGTCGATGACTTTGGACCGCGGCTCAGTTTCTTTTTCAACGCGCACAACGATTTCTTCGAAGAGATCGCCAAATACCGCGCCGCGCGAAAGATATGGTATCGCCTGATGAAAGACCGCTTCGGAGCAAAGAACGAGCGCACCCGCCTGATGCGGTTCCACACGCAGACCGCCGGCGTCTCGCTCCCGGCACAGCAACCAATGAATAACATCGCACGCGTCGCGTTGCAGGCGCTGGCGGCAGTGCTCGGCGGCACACAATCACTGCACACCGACGCTTACGACGAAGCGCTCGCTCTGCCCACAGCCGAAGCCGCGCGCATCGCCCTCCGCACGCAGCAGATCATTGCTTTCGAGTCCGGTGTGGCGCAAACTGTCGATCCGCTCGGAGGCAGCTACTTCGTCGAGAAGCAAACTCTTGATATGGAGAACGGGGCCTTCGATTATTTCGAAAAGTTGGATCAGATGGGTGGCATGGTCAAAGCCATCGAACGTGGGTACCCGCAAAAAGAGATTGCCGAGGCCAGCTACCAATACCAGCGCGCCGTCGAGGCCAACGAGAAGATTACGGTTGGCGTGAACGATTTTGTCATCGAAGAAGAATCGCCCCACATTCTCTACATCGACGAATCTGTAGCCCGCGCTCAAGAAAAAAAACTCAAGGCCCTGCGCGCCAGCCGCTCAAATGAAGAGGTTCAACGCTGCCTCGATGCCCTCAGGCAGGCCGCGGCCAAGACTCCCACCGCGGGCGCCAACGGCAATATCTCCGACGCCAACACCATGCCCTACATCGTTGCCGCTGTTCGCGCATATGCGACCGTGGGTGAAATCTGCGAGGCGCTACGCCAGGTCTATGGGACCTATACGGAAGTGAGCGTCACATAAGTGTGAACAAGATTCTTTCGAGTCGGGCGGCGCCGGCGATTGCGCCTTGCTCGGCGGGTACGGACTCCTCCTCCAGTGTCACTTTCCAATTTTATGTCTCACGCGTGGTTCAAAGCTTCTCCGCTTTGCGGTTGCAAATTGCAACCGCAAACAATGGACGCGGCGGCCGGCGCTCGCTTCCGTATGCTTACACCGAGCATGGCGCGATCATGGCGGCAACCGTGTTCAACTCGAAAAAGGCAGTAGCCATGAGCGTTCTTGTAGTGCGCGCGTTTGTGCGACTGCGCGAAACGCTCTCTGCGAATGTGGAGTTCGCCGGCAAAATTAAAAAACTGGAAGAGCATCTGGAAACGCACGACGACTCAATCGACGAAATTATCCGAGTCGTCAACCGGCTGATGAAACCTCCGCGGCGCCGCCGAAGCACGATCGGATTTGTGCTTCCTCCGGCGAGGACTGAGTAGTTGTTCGTCCGAATCTACCCGCTCAGTGTTTCATTCGATTGCGATACAAGTTTCCATCCACTTGCCGCACCATCGCCTCGAGGTCGAGGGAAAGTTGTAAGAATCCCGCTACCTCCTCGGCGACCGCTCTCGGCTCGCGCAGTACGCGATGATAGTGAACTCGCGACAGATGCACGTTCTCTTTGTCCGCGAGCCACCTGTTCACCTCGATCAGGTGACGCTGAAAGGCTTCTCCTATCGCGGATGTCTCGGCCTCTAAGCCTGCAATCGAATCGGCGTTGCCGCGCCGTCGCAGCATTTCGTCCTGCGACTTCAGCACCTCGGGCAGGGGACGTTGCATGAAGACGATGCGGTAGTCATGCCCGCGATCCATGGGGAGCGACAGAATCAGTTGCGAGATGACCTTTACAACTTTGCCTTCCGCTTCCGCGATCAGTCCGGGATCCTTCGGAAGCTGCTTGATGCGTTCCCACTCCAAATAGCCCTTGGGGTTGTCGGTGTCGGCTTTGCGTTCGCCGTCCGAGAGAACCGGCAAACCGCCCGCGTTAAGCATCTGCATCATCAATGAAGTGCCTGACCGCGGCAGTCCCGAAACAATGGTGATCATCAATATTCTTGCCTTCCAAGGTGAAATGGCCGACGCGACTCTTGGGGCTCCGCCGGAATTGAAGAACCCGAACTAGGGATGATAGTGGGAACTGAGGCGATGAGCAAAGACGGTATTGCCCTGCACCAAGCTTTTCTGAGCGGATTTTCAAACTGCAGGTCCCGACACTATTGCGATCCGAAAGGCGTTCTGATAACTTGCCTCTCGTCTCTTGTAGCCCCTTCCAAGGAGGACCCTGTGGCTTTTTGTTCAACCTGTGGAACCCAGATCGCGGATGGAGCGACCTGTCCGAAGTGTGCTGGTGGTACAGTGCCGGGTGCCATCGCAGTTGCGCCGGCTGGCGCTGGGCTTACGGATAACGTGGCTGGCGCTCTGGCATACGTGACTATCATTCCGGCCATTCTGTTTCTGGTGCTGGAGCCATTCAACCGGAAGCGCTTCGTACGCTTTCACGCCTTTCAATGTCTTTTTTTTGCGGTGGCGTGGACCGTGCTTTGGATCGGACTATCGTTCGTTGCTCACATCCCATTTCTCGGATGGGCAACCCTGCTGATTTGGCCGCTCGTCAGTCTGGCGGGCTTTGTGATCTGGCTGATCCTGGTGATCAAGGCCTATCAGGGACAGATGTTCAAACTGCCCGTGATTGGCGATATGGCTGAGCAACAGGCCGGCGCGTAAGCTGTGGTGTGGTGACGGGGCTTTGCCCCGTCCCAAGCCTCGCAAAGTCTAGCTTCTACAGGTCTGAGACTATTCTTCTCCTGGCACGTCCATCGGGTAAGGTAGTAAGTGCGTGTTCACGAGCCTTCAGCCCACGATTGTGGAGTCGCTGCGGTCGCCGTTCCGGTGCCACGCAGCGGTGATGGCGTCCGTGGCCGCGCACTTGACGCTGTTGGCGGCGATCGTGTTTCATGCTGGTCCGGTCATGGACCTAAGCCCCGACTGGCTGGCGCGCGGCGACGCCGAACACACTTACAAGCTGACCTACTTTGCTCCGGATGAGCTTAGCGACGATGCGCCTCCGGATGCTGCCAAGCTCTTATATCCGCTGCAGGCTAAGAAGCCTCGCCATCTTCCGATCGTGAAGTCGCAGCCTCCGAAGCCTGCGGCTGACCCGGTTGTGGCTGATGCCGAAGCCGGCGATCATAACTTACACGCTGGATCTCCGCTCGGCACGGTGCTTGACGGACCAATCACCGGCCACGAAGTCCACGTTGCCTATCCGGTCGTGTATCCGGATCCTCCGGTGGCGCGCGGCGAATTGCCCCGCGATCTGGTGGGTGATGTGGTGGTCGAAGTGACGATTGATT
>JAYUJG010000091.1:0-16560 GCA_043765355.1 Acidobacteriaceae bacterium
GCCTCGGATTGTGGGAGAATAGTACCAGCAACCCACCTGGGAATTCGCAGTTAGATTGAGAGTCGCCTAGGCAGTCGGATCGATCCGTACCTTATCGTAAAGGACTCATCGCAATATCTCATGGTAAAAGAAACCCGCAACATTCGTCGTCAGGTGCTGGCCAACGGCCTCACCGTCATCACCGAGCAAATGTCGCATATTCGCTCGGTTGCGATCGGCATCTGGCTCAAGTCCGGATCGCGCGACGAAGGCTCCGAATGGAATGGCATCTCGCACTTCATTGAGCACATGGTGTTCAAGGGCACGGAGACCCGCTCCGCCGAGGCCATCGCCCGCCAAGTCGATTCGATCGGCGGCAACATGGACGCCTTCACCGCGAAGGAGTGCATTTGCTTCAACATTAAGGTTTTGGACGAACACCTTCCGCTCGCCATGGACGTGCTGAGCGATCTCGTCCTTCATCCTACGTTCGACGCCGCCGACATCGCTCGCGAACGCGGCGTCATCTTAGAAGAGATCAAAATGGACCAGGACAATCCCGACTACCTGGTCCATGAAATCTTCACCCAAAGTTTCTGGAAAGATCACTCTCTCGGCTTGCCGATCCTAGGCACGCGCGACACGGTGAAAAAGTTCGACCGCCCCGTCGTCGCGCGCTTTTACGGACACCACTTCGCTCCCGGCAACCTGATCGTCAGCGCGGCCGGCAATCTTAACCACGAGCATTTCGTCGAACTCGTCACCAAACACTTCGAACATGTGAAGCTGGCAAAAAACGGCCTGCATTCGCCGAAACCGAAAACTTCTTCGCGCATCAACCTGCGCAACAAGAAGTCTCTCGAACAGGTCCAGATCTGCATCGGCGTCCCGTCGCATCCGATCGCCCACGAGCGCCGCTATGCGTCATACATTCTGAACACGCTGCTTGGCGGAGGCATGAGCTCGCGGCTGTTCCAAAACATTCGCGAGCGCCAGGGACTGGCCTACTCCATCTACAGCGATCTCAACCCCTACCGCGACACCGGAACCCTGTGCGTATACGCCGGCACGTCGCGCGAGTCGGCGATCAAGGTTGTCGAGTGCGTGGTCGAAGAGTTCCGCAACCTGAAAACCGCGCCCGTGCCCGAAGAAGAATTGCGCCGCTCCAAAGATCAGCTCAAAGGCAGCCTCATGCTCTCGCTGGAGTCCTCGACCGCCCGCATGTCAAACCTCGCCCGTCAGGAAATGTACTACGACCATTTCTATAGCCTCGACGAACTCATCGAAAAGATTGAAGCCGTAACCATCGAAGACCTGCAACAAACCGCCGAAGAATTTTTCCAAACCGAGCAGATCGCCGTAACGATCCTGGGCAACTTGACCGGCCTGAAACTAAAACGCGAACAGCTCGCCTGCTAGGAATTCGCGTCGGGAAGGGTTCGCGTAGGGACAGCCGCCCCCGGCTGTCCAAGTCGTGCGCAGCACGGCCCCGCCCTCGACAGCCTCCCCACTCCGGCATGTTATCCTTTGCGCTCTCAATTCAACGGGGTTCCATCAATGTCCTTTCGCATCACAGGCTTCATCCTGGCCGCCGCCGTCCTGCTCGCCTACCACCTGATCAAACCGCGCGCCCAGACCTCGGCCCCGCCCGACCGCTGGAACCTCTCCACCCTGTTTCTAGCCAGCGCGCTCACCCTCTTCGCCGAACTCGCTCTCATCCGCTGGGTCGCCACCGAAGTCCGCGTATTCGCTTACGTAAAAAATCTGGCGCTGCTGCTCTGCTTTCTCGGATTCGGACTAGGTTGCGCTCTGGCCCGTCAACGCCCGCGCTGGCAGACCGCCACCACCGCGCTTCTCGGGCTCATCGTCATCGTGCGCCTGCCCTGGCGCGGCCCCGAGATTATGGAGAGCCTTTCCCAATACCTGGGTGCCGCACAGGACGTCGAGATATGGGCCACTGGCACCAAACACGACACCGGCGGCTTTTTACTCGCAGTCGCGGTCACCACCATCCTGCTCTTGCTCATCACGTATATTTTTATCCCCATCGGACAAACCGTAAGCCGCCAGATCGAACTCGCGCCGCGTCCGCTGTATGGCTACTCGTGGAATCTGGCTGGCAGCCTGGTCGGCATCCTCGCGTTTTTTGCGGTGTCATGGTTGGCGCTGCCTCCCGCCATTTGGCTTACCCTCGTTCTCGTTTGCATGGCGTTGTTGCAATCGAATCGAAGCGACACCATCCGGCTCGCCATGGCCATCGTGCCAGTCGCAATCCTTCTCTTCGATCCATCCACGCCGCATAGCTTCAACCTCTGGACTCCCTACCAGCAGATCGAAGTCGACGACAAGACTTTCCCCAATGGTGAGATTTCCGGCACCGTGATTCGCGTCAATCACACCGGCTACCAGATGATCTCGAATCTCTCTTCCGAGTTTCTGGCGCGTCACCCCCAGCTGTTAGACGAAGCGGTGGACGAAAATCCCTACAACATGCCTTTTCGTTTCACGACGCCGAGCCCGAACGTCCTGATCGTCGGCGCCGGCACCGGCAACGATGTTGCCGCCGCACTGCGCCATCAGGCCAGCCATGTCGATGCCGTGGAGATCGATCCCAAAATCCTGGAACTCGGCCGCAGTCGCCATCCCGAGCATCCCTACGACGATCCTCGGGTCTCCGCCCACCTCACCGACGCGCGCGCCTTCATGAAGCGAACGACGGCCCGCTACGACCTCATTCTTTTCGGATTGCTCGACTCCCATACCCAGCTCTCCGATTACTCCAACATGCGCCTCGACAACTTCGTTTACACCGAAGAATCCTTCCGCGAAGCTCGCGCTCTGCTCGCCCCCGGCGGCGTGATGTTCCTCAAGTTTCAGATCAATCATCCGTTTGTCGGACGACGCCTCGCCGAAATGCTGACCTCCACCTTCGGGAAGGCTCCGGTTGTTTTCAAAGCGCCTTCGAGCTACACCGCCGGTGCCACCTGCTTCGCCATCTCGCCCTCGGCCCAGGTCGAAACCAGTCTCGCCGCCGATCCGCGACTCGGTCAGTTTGTAGCTGCGCATCCTCCGGCGTTTCTCGGCCAGCCAGACGTCGCGGTCACGACTGATGATTGGCCGTACCTCTACCACCAGGGCCACTGGATCCCAGGCATCTTCTACCTGCTCAGCGCGCTGGTCATTCTGCTTGCGGCCGCTTTCTACTTTCAGATTCCCGAGGCCCGCACCCGCGTCCCGTCCCTCTTCTTCTTCAGCATGGGCGCGGGATTCCTGCTGCTCGAAACGCAGGTAGTCAGCCGTCTGGCGTTGTATTTCGGGACAACCTGGCAGGTTAACGGCATCGTGATTGCCGCGATTCTTTCGGCGCTTCTGCTGGCGAACTATGTAATCGAGCGCCAGCAACGCGCGTGGCCGCGCTCCTGGAATCTGCTCGGCATCCTCGCAGGCATCGCCTGCGCCTACTTCGTTCCCTTCAACCGCATTCCGGGATCGGCCACTCTAGTCGGCTTGATCGCCGCCATCGTCTTCGCAATTCCAATCTTCTTCGCCGGATTATTATTCGCGTCGGAATTCCGCAACGCCGAATCCCCCGCCGCAGCCCTGGGCGCCAACATCCTGGGCGCGGTAGTCGGCGGCCTGCTGGAAAACGTATCGCTGATTATCGGAATGAAAGCGCTGTTGGCTGTAGCGGCGCTGCTGTACGTCCTGGCAGCCGTAGGATTCCGCAGCCTCCCCTCCGAAAAGAAAGCTGCCTAGCAAAGATAAGCCAACCGTAGAGACGCGGCTTGCCGCGTCTCTACAGACCGGGAGCCTGAATTTCTACATCAATCGATTCTTAGCCGCTACCAGCGCAGCCCCAGCGTGACCGGCATCACGATGGTCTTCCCGTCGCTCTGATACGCGCGATGGTAACGGAATTCGATGAAAGCCTTGGAATTGTAAAGATGACTTAGGCGATACGTAACTCCGCCACCGAAATTGAAGCCGCCGGCATCTTTCGTATTCGAGGACACAGACTGCTGCAAAACGTGACCGCCGGCATCGCGCTGGATGTCCCACCAACGCCACGCGGGTTCGTAGGTCGTGTCAAACGCGAGCGACTGCTTGGGCACGGAAACACTGCGCCGATAAAACCCTATCCCTAAAATTCCGTATGCGCCCAATTTGCCGTAGTGACGGGGTACAGTGACAATGCCGTTCAGGCTTATCGACTGCATATTTCCGGTTTGGTTCGCGAGAAAACCAGGCTGATTCTTCACGCTCTGCCGAAACCCCAGACCGTAGTACATATACTCGGCGTCCACTCCAAACATGCGACTGAAATTACCCCCCCCACCAGCCGTACCTTGAAACGAGTTCCCGACATAGCTGGCCACATCACCCTTGCCAATGCCGGGTCCACCGCCGACGGTGAAGTTAAACCGATTGAAATTTGATTGTGCTGAAGCCGACGCCGCGAGTCCGCAAACGACAAGCAAGAACAGTATCCGATTCCTCAATCTTAATCTCCTGTTTCGTACCGCTAAGCTGGTAAAACCCACACTCCGGCGTGACCACGATTCTCCAGTTAGATGCGGGTTGAAAGGGAAGCCGCCCCTCTTCCCAGACGGTTAGTTGTGTCCGGCGGTCGGCCGGGGAGAGTGCCGGACCTTCCCATAGAACACCGGCCAGTATTCGCGCAGCATGTTTCCGCCGGCTCGGGTGGCCAGATCCAGACCGTATCGAAAGAGGGTGTCGCCCACGGTGCGATTCCTCTCCGGCCAATACACATTCGACAACCCCTCGGCCATCGCCGGCCCAGCGAGTCCCGACCAGTTGGTGACGTCCCGCCCGTCGTCGTTCCGCGTCACAAAAACCCGCTGCACCGAATACTTCACCGCATGCATAAACCCCGGCCTAACCTCGGGATAGAACCGCGGATCCTCATGCAGCGCAGACGCCAGGATAAACGTCCCAAAGAACTCGCTCGACGCCTGCCGCCCCATGGACGATCCAAAACGCTTGGCATAGGCGTCCCAGCCCTGTCCGAAGCCAGTGGGGGAGTTTTCCGCCTGCCCGACCGACGAACCAAGCATGGCCCACGTAATGGTGTGTACCGAGATGCTGTTGTCGACGAACAACTGGAATTTTTGTCCCGTCGACAGCGGCTGCGTGCTCAACGCGATGTCGGGGAAAACGATCGACTTCTCCTGCAGCAGATTGTACAAACCAACACCGGGAATTTTCGATGGCGCATTCGCCGTCTGGCCCGCCGGCGAAGTATCGGCCGGAGTCTGTGGCGCCGGCTTTTCCTGCGCGCCTGCCGCGATGGCTGAGCCGAGTACGATCACTCCAAGAACAAGCAGCGCGCGCTGCTGAGACTGAACCGCGATCCTCCGGCTGAACGGCTGAACGGACATCGTCATACACCTCGTAATTTCTCTTCGAACTGACATCGGTAGAGATTACTCAATCGCAAGCTCCGCCGCAAACGCTTAAACGTGCCCGAGCGCTAAAACGGCCACCATACTGGATGCTTTCTGACCAGTCTGCTTCGTCTACGACCTTTGTTTTTTTGCGTTTGACCGTTCAAACTGGACTACCCGACGCTCCTTTGCAAGCAATCTCGACGGTGGATGGCCAACTACTCCAGTGCTTCACGGATTCTCAGGCCAGTCCATGATCCGGCGTCTCGCCTACCCGCGGTGTTGCCGTTTCCTTATAATTGTCATGAAGTTGATGAGCGGGTTCCATTTTTGGGCGTTGTCCGCTTCGACGGGCCTGCTAAGTGCTCACCGACAGAACGCACGGCCGTCTAAGACAGCACCACTGAGGCGAAAGAACGGTTGCTAACCACGACAAGCTGTCGACGGCTGCTTCAACTACTGGTCTGCGCCGCAGCTCGCCTCCTTCTTGCTCAATCCCCTGAATTCGCTGCCATCAACATTCCTCGCCTTGCCAGCCCACCCAAACTTGAAGACTTCCTGTCCATGGGACCCTCGCCTGCCTGGCAAGGAAAAATGAAGATGGTCGAAGGCCTCCGGCAACGGGTGCCGACCGATGGCGCCCCTATTTCGCAGCGGACTCAGGTGTATCTGGGATATGACGACAAAAATCTCTACGCCGTCTTCGTGTGTTTTGACAACGATCCCAAGAAAATTCGCGCCCGGCTCTCACGCCGCGAAGACGTCTTCGACGACGACACCGTCGAGATCATGCTCGACACCTTCCACGACCACCGCCACGCCTACTCCTTCGTGGCGAACCCTCTCGGAGTGCAAGCGGATTCCATCTGGACCGAGGGCCAGAATTTCGACTTGTCATTCGATACGGTCTGGAACTCGGCGGGAAAAGTCACCGATCAAGGTTTCGTTGTGTGGTTTGCCATCCCGTTTCGCAGCCTTCGCTTCGCATCGAGCGACCCGCAAACCTGGGGAATCCTGCTGAACCGCGAGATTCCACGCTCCAGTGAAGACGCCTTCTGGCCGCCGTATTCAAGCCGCATCCAGGGACGGCTCAATCAGGAAGGCACGGCGACCGGACTGGAGAAAATCTCGCCGGGCCGCAATCTGCAACTAATCCCTTACGGCATCGCCCGCTCGTTCAAGGAAATTGACGCCAACGATCCCTCCCATCCTTTTTACTCGCGGCGATCGCTGTTTGGGCAGATGGGCCTGGACGCCAAGTTGGTCCTCAAGGACAAGTTCGTCATCGACGCAACCGCCAATCCCGATTTCAGCCAGATCGAATCTGATCAGCCGCAGATCACGGTAAATCAGCGGTTCGAAGTTTTCTTTCCGGAGACGCGTCCCTTCTTTCAGGAAAACGCAAATTATTTTCAAACTCCGATCAATCTGGTCTTCACGCGCCGCATCGCCGACCCGAAATGGGGCGTGCGCTTGACTGGCAAGGACGGCCCCTGGGCGGTCGGAATCCTCGTGGCCGACACTTCCTCACCCGGCGAACGGGTGGACAACAACAATCGCCTGTTCAACCAGCACGCGCTTTTTTCCGTCGCCCGGGTCAGCCACGATATCGGGAATCAGTCTTCAATCGGAGTGCTGTTCGCGGATCGCGAAGTCAACGGATTCTTCAATCGCGTGGGCAGCATTGACGGACGCTTCACGCTGAATCCCCACTGGACGCTGAATGCACAGGGTGCCATCAGCGCCACCATCAATCCCCACGACGGCACTTTCAACCAGTTCGGCACCACCGGCCACTATCAGGCGGGCAACGCTGCCGAAGTCGTCTTGCAGCGCGATGGGCTCAAGCTGCACTATCTTGCCGACTATTCCGACCGTAGCCCCAATTTTCGCACCCTCACCGGTTTCGATCCGCAGCCTGACATCCGTAGCCTGTATCAGCGCGTTCTGTACACCTTCCGCCCCGAGGGTAAACACCTGATTTCCTGGGGACCAATGTTTGAAACTTTTCAAAACTACGATCACGAAGGCAATCACATCAATTCCGGGTACTTCCCTTCGCTGAAAGTCGAACTGATCGGCCAAACCTTCCTGTCCGCTCTGTATGCGCAGGAAATGGAGCGGCTGCGGCCACAGGACTTTTCTTCGCTTGTAGATATCGGCATCCAGAAATACGTGCGCCACACGACCGAGTTTTCCATAGATTCGAACTACTTCCGGAAACTGATTCTGCACGCCGATTATCGTTTTGGCACCCGCGTAAATTACGCCGCGCCAAATGTCCAGATCCCTCAGCTCTTCCCGCTTACTCCATTTCTGGCGCGCCGCACCAGCGCCAACGTGACCATCACGGTGCGGCCAACCCGCGCTCTCAAAATCGACAACACCTACATCATGTTCCGGCTGCATAGTCTCGATGGAAACTTTGGCGCCATGAACAACCACATTATCCGCAGCAAGTGGAACTACCAGTTCACCAAAGAGCTGTCATTCCGCTTTATCGGCGAATACAACGCTGTGCTGGCGAATAAATATTTCACTTCCGTGCCGACGACCAAGAACTTCAACGCCGATTTCCTGATCACCTATCTGGTGCATCCGAGCACGGCAATCTACGTGGGCTACAACAGCAACCTTGAGAACGTAACCTCACAGCTCCAGAGCGATGGCGGCGGGGGACTGCTGCATGACCAGAGCGGCCACCTATTCAACGACGGGAAGAATCTCTTCGTGAAGGCTTCGTACCTGTACCGGTTCTAGCGTTGCGGGAGATCGTGTGGTGACGGGGCTCCGCCCCGTTCTACGCGGCAGAGCCCCGCCACCACACAAGCCAAAACCTAGTGCACCGCTGGCACCGCACAATGCTGCTCAAAGGCGGCTTTCAGATCGGCAGCAATTGCAGCAGCATCGCGAGTTTCAATCTGATGCCGGTGCATCATGTAGATGACTTTGCCATCGCGCAGAATCGCGATGGAAGGCGATGAGGGCGGATACCCCGCAAAATGAGCGCGGGCGCAGGCCGTCGCTTCCAGGTCCTGTCCGGCAAACACGGTTGCGATCTTGCCCGGCTTCGTCGCATTCTGCAATGCCAGTCGCACCGCGGGACGCATGCGTCCAGCAGCGCATCCGCAAATCGAATTTACCACCACCATCGTTGTGCCGGGTTCAGTCTGCACAAACCGATCGACATCGGCGGCGCTGCGTAGCTCTTCAATTCCCAGTCGCGTAAGTTCTTCGCGCATCGGGATCACGATTATTTCTGGATACATGAACTCTCCTGTAATTTCGACTCGCCGCATTTAGCCCCTGGCCTTTGGCTAAAAGCTAACAGCCAACACCTAAGAGCGTACTTGCGTTCTCAATATGCCTGCCCCGGCCAACATGAGATGCTCTGTTAACTATAGAGTAAGACCAGCTTTATGACGATTCGGGAAAGCGTCCCCCTAGCCCCGCTGACCACTTTGCAGGTGGGCGGACCGGCGCGCTACTTTGCGGAAGTGAAGCGAGAAGACGAGCTTCACGAGGCCGTCCAGTTCGCGAAAGCGCGTGACCTGCCTCTTTTTGTGCTTGGAGGAGGAAGCAACCTGGTCGTCGCCGATGCAGGCTGGCCGGGGCTTGTACTAAGAATCGCCATCGGCGGCATCACGACGCCCGCTCCGGCTTCAAAAAAAGACGATACCAGCAAGGCCATCCCCTTCAGCGTCGGCGCCGGCGTCATTTGGGACGACTTCGTAGCGCAAGCCGTCGTACAGAACTGCGCCGGGATCGAGTGCCTGAGCGGCATTCCCGGCAGCGTCGGCGGCACGCCCGTCCAAAATGTCGGGGCCTACGGGCAGGAAGTTTCCGACACGATTGAATCCGTCCGCGCCCTCGACTTGAAACAAAACCGCATCGTCGTGCTGCCGAAACCAGCGTGCGGATTCCGCTATCGCACCAGCATCTTCAACACCACCGAACGCAGCCGCTACATTATTCTGCGCGTGAACTACCGCTTGAAACGAGGCGGCGTCGCCAGTCTGAAGTACGCCGATCTACAAAAGTATTTCTCCGAACGCCCCGTCGCAAGCCCAGGCGCCAAACCTGCGCCGCCATCGCTCGCCGAAGTGCGTGACGCGGTGCGCACCCTACGACGCGGCAAAGGCATGTTGCTTGTCCCCGGCGACGAAGACTCCCGCAGCGCGGGATCGTTCTTCAAGAATCCAGTACTGAGCGAGGCGCGGTTCCAAGACCTCGCCGCGCGCGCCGCCGAGCAGAGCGTCGAGATTCCCCACTACCCAGCCCTCGACGCGCAACGCAAAGTGTCCGCCGCGTGGCTCGTGGAGCACTCAGGATTCGCGAAAGGATATGTCGCCGGAGCCGCCGGAATTTCGCACAAGCACGCCTTGGCGCTAATCAACCGAGGCAACGCCCACGCCAGCGACATCATCGCCCTGAAAGACGCAATCCAGCGCGCCGTGCAGCAAGCCTGGGGCGTTCAGCTGGAATCAGAGCCGGTGTTCGTGGAATTCCAAGAAAGATTTGCGTAGCGACAGAACCCCCTGGCCGGCCCAGACGTATCCGTTACCGCGAGATCCGCCCCGGTTCTCTATCGGCCAATTCCCGCGCCCGCTTGAAAATCTTCAGGAACATCTCTTTGGTCAGCTTGCCCGTGTTCGTATTTTGAGCCGAAGGATGGTACGCGGCCAAAAGAATCCGCCCATCCGGCATCGAGTATTCCGCCCCGTGGCGAAACTCATATTCCCGCTTGCTGGCAATCGTCTGCCGCCGCTTCAGATAGTTGAGATAGGCCTCGAATCCGATTCGCCCCAGAGCAACGATAACGCGCAGATCTTTGAGCCCTTCCAGTTCGCGTTCCAGAAACGGAGCGCAGCTGGCGATTTCTTCCGGCAGCGGTTTGTTGTCTGGCGGAGCGCATCGTGCAGCGGCCGTGATGTAGAGACCAGTCAGCACCTGCCCATCGTCGCGCGCAATCGCGGTTGGCAGCGAAGCAAAACCAGTCTCGTACAAAATGGGATACATGAAATTTCCCGAAGCGTCTCCAGTAAAGGGACGGCCCGTGCGATTCGAGCCGTGCGCACCAGGAGCCAGTCCCAGCACCAGCACTCGCGCCTTCGGATCGCCGAAGCCCGGCACCGGCTTCCCCCAATATTCCAAGTCGCGGTAAGCACGCCGCTTCTCGCGAGCAATTCGCTCGCGATATTCAACCAGCCGCGGACAACGCGTGCAGCTGATGACTTCGGCGTTTAGAACATCGAGCCACTTCGGGAGCGGAGGCATTTTGTGATTTTGCAATCGGGAAATTTGGTGATTTGAAACCAAAGGGGTTCAAATTGCCAAATTACAAATCCACCGACTGGCGGCACGGAACAAGTCTACTACCGGTTACTTTAGTGAACAGCAAACTCCTCTCCCCCGTTTGACGTTGCTCTTCTCCAGTCTTTACACTCAAGTTTGCGGCATCTGTGTCCCAGCGGAGCATTTCTCTCCTGACTCTGCTGACATGTTTGTCTTGGAAAGGTAACTGTGAGCCCCACTGAAACGAAAGAAGACAGCGTCAAAGAAAGCGCCACCAAACGCGAGATTGAAGTTGAAATCCCGGTCGCGGACGTCAACCGGCAGACCGAATCACTGATCCAGAAATATCAGAAAGTAGCGTGCATCCCCGGCTTCCGCCGCGGCCATGTTCCGGCGTCGATCATCCGCCAGCGCTTTTCAGAAGAGATCAAGACCGACATGGTCGAGGCTCTGGTTCCGCGTTTTTTCCTGCGCGAAGCCGAGCGTCTCAGTCTGCATCCCGTATCGCAGCCGCGCGTCACCGACCTGCATCTGCACGATGGCGAGCCACTGCGCTTCAAAGCCGCTTTCGAGGTTCTGCCGGAAATCAAGCTCTCAGGCTACAAAGAGCTACGCGCCGATAAGCCGGAAATCGCGGTCTCCGAGGCCGAGGTCGAGCAGTCGTTGTCGGACCTGCGCGAGCGCAGCGCAAGTTTTAATCCCGTGGATGGCCGCGCCCTCGCCGACGGCGATTTCGCGCAGGTTTCGCTCGATGGCACTCCCAAGCCCGGCGAAGCGACAAGCGCAGCAACCAATTCCGCCGACACGCAGGCCGACGAAGGCCAGCCCGTCCACATGGATGAAGTGCTCGTTGAAGTTGCGGGCAAAGACACCATGCCGGAATTCACTGAGCACCTGCGCGGCGCCAACGCCGGAGACGAGCGCACCTTCGACGTGAACTATCCCGAAGACACCCAGGATAAGCGTCTGGCCGGCAAGAAGTTCAGCTACACCGTGAAAGTGCAGTCCATCAAATCGAAAAGCCTGCCCGAACTGAACGACGAGTTCGCCAAACAACTCGGCGAGTTCCAGACGGTGGACGAACTGCGCAAAGCCATCCGCGAACAGATGGAGGCCGAACGCAAGCATCACGCTCAGCACGACGCCAAAGAAAAGCTGGTGCGGGAACTCATCGCACAGAACGATTTCGAAGTGCCCGATTCGATGATCGAACAACAGATCGACATCCGCATCGAGCGCGGCCTGCGCGCTCTGGCGGCGCAGGGCCTGACCGCCGACCAGATGAAGAAGATGGATTTAAACCGGCTGCGCGGCGGCCAGCGCGACCAGGCAATTCACGATGTAAAAGCGGCGCTGCTGCTGGAACGGGTGGCGGAGGAAGAGAACCTTCAGGTCAGCGATGAAGAGTTGAACCAGGAACTGGAATCGCTGGCGCGGCAATCAAAACAGACGTCCGAGGCGGTACGCGCTCGTTTGACACCCGATGGAGGCCTCGATAGGATTAAAACACGAATCCGCACCGAGAAGACCCTCGACTTTCTGTATCACCAGTCCGCATCAGCGTGAGGAAGATGCGGACCATTTCGATCCTCCCCGAGCCAAAGCCGACGCAACCGACTTCGGGGCTGGAGTTTGGAAAGGCCGAGCGTGAAGTCCAACTCCAGTTCCAATTCTAGTTCTGATTCTAGTTCTGATTCTAGTTCTAACGAGGAGCAGATGATGCTGGTTCCAATGGTGATCGAGTCCACGGGCCGCGGCGAACGCGCCTACGACATTTATTCCCGGCTGCTCCGCGACAACATCATCTTCATCGGCACGCCGATTGACGACACCATCGCCAACCTGGTCATCGCCCAGATGCTGTTCCTGGCCCAGGAAGATCCCGAAAAAGACATTCAGCTCTACATCAACTCCCCGGGCGGATCGATCACCGCGGGCATGGCCATCTATGACACGATGCAATACGTTAAGAACGACGTGACCACGATCTGCATCGGTCAGGCGGCGTCGATGGCCGCATTGCTGCTTTCGGCGGGCCAAGCGAAAAAACGCCTCGCGCTGCCCAATTCCCGCATCCTCATCCACCAGCCGTCCATGGGTGGACTTTCCGGCCAGGCAACCGATATTGACATTCATGCGCGCGAAATTCTGCGCATGCGAGAGATTACTAATCAGTTACTGTCCAAGCACAGTGGTCAGAAGCTCGATAAAGTGGAGAAAGACGTGGAACGCGACTTCATCATGAATTCGCAGCAGGCCAAGGAATACGGAATCATCGACGATATCATCTATAAGACGAGATAGAGGGTATGATCGGCGTTTGTTAACAGACCGCGAACGAACCGGCGTCGAGCAGATGTCGAATGGACGATCGGTACGTGGAGACGCGACTAGACGCGGACGGGCCGCCAAAATAAGGAGCAGGGGCGCGTGAAAACCAGATCAGGTTCGGAAGAAATGCTGCGCTGTTCGTTCTGCCACAAGTCGCAGGACGCAGTCGCGAAACTAATCTCGTCGCCGAGCGACTATCCTCGCGCTTACATTTGCGACGAGTGCGTCGCAGTGTGCAACTCAATTCTCGAAGACGACCGCACCGCGACGCCTTCGGCGGCCGTTCCCAACCAACTGCCGAAGCCGTTGGAAGTGAAGACCTTCCTCGACGAGTACGTCATCGGGCAAGAGCAGACAAAGAAGAAGCTGGCTGTAGCCGTCTATAACCACTACAAACGCATCTACATGAATCGCCAGAAAACCGGCGATGGCGTGGAACTGACAAAATCGAACATTCTGCTGATCGGTCCGACCGGCACCGGCAAAACCTTGCTGGCGCAAACCCTGGCTCGCATGTTGGACGTCCCCTTCGCCATCGTTGACGCCACCACGCTGACCGAGGCCGGGTACGTTGGCGAAGACGTCGAAAACATCATCCTCAAACTTTTGCAGGCCGCCGAAGGCGACGTCAGCCGCACTCAGACCGGCATCATCTATATCGACGAAATCGACAAGATCGGGCGCAAGGACGAAAACCCCTCCATCACACGCGACGTGTCCGGCGAAGGCGTGCAGCAGGCGTTGCTCAAAATTCTCGAGGGCACGATCGCGAACGTCCCGCCGCAAGGTGGGCGCAAGCATCCGCACCAGGAATTCACACCCGTCGACACCACGAACATCCTTTTCATTTGCGGCGGCGCGTTCGTCGGCCTCGAAAAAATTATCGGACGGCGCATCGGAAAGAAAGCTCTCGGCTTCCGCACCGGAGCGGAAGAAGAAAACGAGCAGAATACGGCCTCCTCCAAGCGTAACTTTGAACTGGTCTCTGAAGCACAACCGGAAGACCTCATCAAGTTCGGACTGATCCCGGAGTTTGTCGGCCGCCTGCCCGTCATGGGAGTGCTGCAGCAGCTCGACGAAAACGCGCTGGTCGAAATTCTGACGCGTCCCAAAAACGCTATCGTCAAACAGTACCAACGCCTGTTCGAGTTCGAGAATGTGCGCCTCAAGTTCAGCGACGACGCCAACCGCGCCATCGCCCGCCAGGCCATGGCCCGCAAAGTCGGCGCCCGCGGCTTGCGCATGATTCTCGAAGAGCTCATGCTGGAACTGATGTACAGTCTCCCCAGCCAGAAGAAAGTCAAGGAATTTGAAGTGACCCGCGAGATGGTGGAAAAACGCAACGTCTCGCTGGCCATGATAGAAAAAGCGGCCAGCTAGATCGAATTCGAGGGTGCTCCATCCTCAACATCGCGCTTTTTGCGACGTTAGTGTGGGCCTCAATCAACGGGACCAAAGACGGGAGAACGCGTTGTCGAACCCCAAGGAAAAGTTCGAGAGCAAGAAATTACCCATGATGCCCATTCGGGACGTGGTCATCTTTCCGTACATGATGACGCCGTTCGTCGTGGGCCGGAAGTCGAGCGTCCGCGCTCTCGAAGAAGCTCTCGCCAGCGATAAAAAGATATTTCTTGCCACGCAGCACGACGCTTCGATTGACGAACCCAAGGCCAACGACATTTTCCAGGTCGGCACCATCGTCAACATCGTGCAAAGCCTGAAGCTCCCCGACGGCACCATCAAGGTTCTCGTCGAGGGCATCGAGCGCGGCAAAATCTTGCAGGTCGTCGAAGTCGACGGATATTTGCAGTCCACCGTCCGTGTCGCCCGGTATGCCACCGAAACCACCGCGCAGATTGAAGCCGGCATGCAGCGCGTCACCGGCATGTTCGAGCAATATGTAAAGCTCTGCCAGTCACTGAACTACGAAACAATGATCGCGGCTGTGCGCATGGAAGATCCGGCGAAGTTGACCGACACCATCGCCGCCAACCTGCAACTCTCGATTGAAGAGAAGCAGGGACTGCTCGAAATCTTCGACCCCGCCGAACGCCTGAACCGCATCGGAGACGTGCTCGACGTGGAAATCGAAAAGCTCAACATGGACCGCACCATCCAGTCGCGCGTCAAGCGCCAGATGGAAAAAGCGCAGAAAGAGTACTACCTCAACGAAAAGATCAAGGCGATTCAAAAGGAACTCGGCCGCGGCGAGAAGAGCGAATTCGACGAGCTGAAGAAAAAAATCGAAGCCGCGGGAATGCCAAAAGAAGTTCGCGACAAGGCCATCCAGGAACTCAAGAAGCTGGAAGCCATGCCGCCGATGTCGGCGGAATCCACGGTCTCGCGCAATTATCTGGACTGGCTGCTGGCCGTCCCGTGGAAGAAGCGCTCCAAAGAAATCCGCAACATCTCGCGCGCCGAGAAAATTCTGAACGAAGACCACTACGGCCTCGAAAAAATCAAGGAGCGCATCCTCGAATTTCTCGCCGTCCGCCAGTTGGTGAAAAATCCCAAAGGCTCGATTCTCTGCTTTGTCGGACCTCCCGGCGTCGGCAAGACTTCGCTCGGCATGTCGATCGCGAAAGCCACCGGACGCAAATTTGTCCGCATGTCGTTAGGCGGCGTGCGCGATGAAGCGGAAATCCGCGGCCATCGCCGCACTTATATCGGCGCCCTCCCCGGCCAGATCATCCAAATGATGAAAAAGGCCGGCACCAAAAATCCGGTCTTCATGCTCGACGAAGTCGACAAAATGTCGATGGATTTTCGCGGCGACCCATCCGCCGCCCTGCTCGAAGTACTCGATCCCGAACAGAATTTCATGTTTGTCGATCACTACCTCGACGTCGAGTACGACCTCTCGCAGGTCTTCTTCGTAGCCACCGCCAACGTGATGCACACCATTCCGCCCGCGCTGCAGGATCGCATGGAAGTATTGCGCCTGCACGGCTACACGGAACCGGAAAAAGTCGAGATCGCAAAGCAATTCCTGGTGCGCAAGCAATTGTTGCAGGCGGGGCTGACCGAAAAGAACATTCAGTTCTCTGACGAAGCCATCCGCCAGATCATTCGCGGTTTCACGCGCGAGGCCGGAGTCAGAAATCTCGAACGTGAAATCGGCAACATCTGCCGCAAAGTGGCGCGCAAGGTCGTCAAGGAAGGTGCGGGCTTCACCGCCACCCTCCAGCCCGACAAAATTGGCGACTACCTCGGCGTATTGAAATTCCGCGACACGCTGGCCCACGAAAAAAGCGAAATCGGCCTGGTCACCGGCCTGGCCTGGACCGAAGTCGGCGGCTCGATCCTGAGCACCGAAGCCACCGTCGTCGATGGCAAAGGCAAACTTACGTTAACCGGAAAACTCGGCGACGTGATGCAAGAATCGGCGCAAGCGGCCATGTCTTACATTCGCTCGCGAGCGGCTCGGCTCGGGCTGCCCCGCGACTTCTACCGCAACCTCGATATCCACGTACATGTGCCTGAGGGCGCGATTCCGAAAGACGGCCCTTCCGCCGGCATCACCATCGCCACCGCTCTCGCCAGCGCCCTG
>JAYUJG010000092.1:0-1764 GCA_043765355.1 Acidobacteriaceae bacterium
CTTTGGAGGAACTCCTCTTCGAGGCGTTACGAATCATCGGGTTACCCAGCGGGTTTTTCCTCGATCGGAATGAGTTGATAGCCCAGTTGTTTGGCCTGACGCTTGATTTTGTCTTCCAATCTTTTCTGCCGCTGAGTATCACGAGTAGCCCAAATGCTTTCGTCATATTCGACCTGCCTGGTGATCATAGTGTAAAAGATAACGGCGATTTTATGTGCTGTCGCGGTGGTGGCGGCTTTGGGTCCGAGTTTGGATTTCATTCGGCGCAAGTAATTTCCCAGGGGTGTGGCGCTGCGATGTAAGGAATAGCCCGCCATGCGAAAGATTTGGCCGGCGCGGTTCTGCAGCTTGCGGGTCCCTTTCCACAGCACCCGGCCGCCGCTGATGTCGTTATCCGGGCACAAGTTCAGCCAGGAAACGAAGTGGGAAGGGGTGGACCACCGGCTGGACAGATCCCGGCCTACCTCGCTGAACAGCGGCAGCACCGACGTCTCTAAGCCCGGGATCTGAGTCGTATCCACGCCGAACAACTTGTAAGCCTCTGTTCTCAGATCGAATTCGGTAGCGCAGTGACCTTCCTTATTCTGCTTTTGCCGCTTCTTCCGCGCGTTTCGATTGCGTTTCCGATCGGGCGGCAACGGCTTCTGCGCAGGATCTACGCGTGCCTCAAATGTACCTAACAGCTTCTCGATTTCCCGATCACACTCAATCATCTCCTGCTGATAGGTCTTGTAGAGTGTGCGCGATTGCCGGAGCACGAATAAGTGCTCCGGTTGCCAGTTGCCCACCAGCGATTTCTGGATGGTTTCCACGCTGGCCTGGATACGCGGGTCGCGCAAGTTGGCCAATACCGCCGGATCTCGCTCGCCCGCTAAAATCGCGTCGACAATTGCCAACCCTGTCGTCCCAGTGAGATCGCTGATGACGTGTTGAATCTGAAGATTCATTTGCGTCAGCGATTTTTGCATATGCTGCACGTGCTGGGCCGCCATTTGCACTAGCTCACCGCGATGCCGGATGATCGCTCGCACCGCGCATACTTGGGCTTCAGGCCGAAATGCCGCACGCAGCAGCCCCACAGAGTGCAGGTATTGCAGCCATTGGCATTCATGCCAATCGGTTCGCCGTCCCGGAACATTCTTCATGTGGCGGGCATTCGTCAGGCACGGTTTTATTCCGTGCGCTTCCAGAATGTCGTACAGCGGAATCCAATAGACGCCGGTGGATTCCATCGCCACCGTTGTAACTCCACAGGCCTTCAGCCATTGGGCCATGGCCTGCAAATCTTCGGTGAAAGTAGGGAATACTCGCACTGGATTCTCGTCACGATCCGGAGGCACGGCTACAAAAATCTCCCGCGCCCCAATATCAATGCCGGCAGCATTGGGCTCCAGACACGGCCGGTCTGCCGAGCACATCCCCTTCCGTTTTTTCCGCCGACGGAACTCCCCCTTGCTTTTCGGCTTGGGAGCCTTTACCGGCGTGTTTTTGTCGGACACTGTTACGCTCCTTTTTAGCGTCAGACAGCGGCCAGATCGCGCAACAAAAAAGTACTCTTTGGATTGGAATCAACCTGAATCAGGTTGTAACCACTGTATGGCGCACGAAACCTGGGACCATGCTCTCCATCGGGCTCTACTGCCGCACCACTGCTTCTACGGCCTACTTCCGCTGAGTGTCGCTTCTTCGATCATCCTTCAGGCGCAGACCAAAAGTTCCTCTGTGGTATGGAGCCGCATCGCGGCACCCCCGCTCTCCAGAAAC
>JAYUJG010000093.1:0-21501 GCA_043765355.1 Acidobacteriaceae bacterium
TGTTCTTAATTTTCTGCGTGGCACTCAGTTCTTACGGAATCGCAGAGTCTGAAAAAGAGAAAAAGGTTGAAAAGGTTGAGAAACAAGGCAAGAAAGAAATCGAAATCGGCGAAGTCCTAACCGGGTCCGTCACGCAATTGCGGCGCACGATGCTGCCTCTCGCCATCGCGATGCCCGAAGACAAGTACGGATTCGCCCCCACCAATGGCGAGTTCAAGGGAGTTCGCACCTTCGCCCAGCAACTGAAACACATTGGAGCGACGAATTACAGCTTCGCGGCCACGATCCTGGGCGAGAAGCCGCCGGCTGAAGTGGGAGAAGATGAAGATGGCCCGGCATCGGTCAAGACAAAAGACGAGATTATCAAGTACGTGACCGAGTCGTTCGCTTATGTGCTCAAGGCCGTGGACAGCATCGACCAGAAGAACGTGGTAAGTCCGATCAAGAGTCCCTTCGGGCAGGGAGACACCACCCGCCTGGCGATGGCAACGCTGATCGTCGGCCACTGCTACGATCACTACGGTCAGATGGTGGAATACCTGCGCTGGAACGGGATCGTGCCACCTGCGAGCCAACGCTAAGGCCTCCGCCGGAAAAACACAAAAGTCTTGCACGAGGAGGCGAGCGTTCCCCTGCCTAGCTCGCAGCCCCTGCGGTTTTTTTGCGTCCACTACTACCGTTTGCCGCAAGCCCTGTGATGGCCGCAAGTCCGTGGAAAAGTTTTCCCCGGGAGCTGGCGCACCGAGTGGTCCTCGCAAGGTGTTTTGCGGCGAGATGGTGCTCTCTCACCGCGCAAGGCGCTGCCCGCAGCACTCAAGTTCCGCAAAATCATAGTGAGATGGCCTACAAACTTCGATGACGGAACCAATTCCGAGCCCTCCAGATCTGGCTGGGGGCACGGAGTTTCACGGGAACGGATGTTTGACGCGACACCTTTCTCATTTTTCAATACCGATATTTTGCGTCAAGAGCGCAAAGTTTTTATCTACGCGGATTTTCTTTGCGCGAACCGATTATTGACTTGACTTGGGATGCAGATGCGCTAAGCTTCCGGGGTCGGTGCGGGCTACATAGGCTTCTTCCAGTAGAGATGCGCTGACAGTAGAGATGCGCTGACAGTAGAGATGCGCTGAGCTCGAGATGTGAAACCTTCAAAACTTTGAACCACACTTCCAGGAGGAAATTCCTTTGAAACTGAAAAGCTTGGCTGTAATCACTCTTCTCATCCTTGGCTGTAGCTCAGCCTTCGCGGGCACTTTCAGCCTTGGGTTTATGGACTATAGCGGTTCGACTACGTTCTGCGACTACGAAACCATTACCATTCACAGTCCCTATGCGGGCGGCGTGCACAACTTCTCGGTCTGCGGGCTGGCGGCCAATGGCGCGATGGTTGGCTTCTTCATGAACATTCCGCGCAGCAACAACGCGCCGGTTAAGGGCAACGTTCTTGCGCTTGCCGACAACTCGTTCGATGCGGAGTACCAGTTTTACACTGGCTGCCAGATCGACTGGGTTACCAAGCTGAAGCCGAACAACCCGAACTTTGGCTGGTCTTTCTACTTCACCTGCGGCGGCGGCGTCGACTATCTGGGCAACTTCGGATTCCTCACGACCACACTGGGCTCGCCTCAGGTTGGCGCGAAGCCTTCCTTCGGCACAGCGGTAACTGCGAAAGCAAAAATCAAGCAGTAGTTTGATCTCGATTGTTCCACCAAGAGCCACGTCGATTTACGGCGTGGCTTTTTTTCTGTAAGGTGGAAAGCGGTGTTGAAACCTTTCTGGTTTTGGAGGAGTGCGATGGTTCGGTTGATCGGAGTTGTCCTCGTCCTGTCGATGGGTTGCGTGACGACACAAATGTTTGCCCAGGTCCCGACCGAGCCGGTTCCGCCTGGACAAAGTGCCGCAGCGGCAATGGCGAAGGCTGGGGACAGTCCCATGGCACCGGCTGCCAGCCGTGACTATCCACTGGATTCGTTCACCGATTTTTCCGCGCTGATGGTTGGCAGCATCATGGAGATGGGCGAAGGCAAAGCAGAAGGGCATATTTACCGTTCGGGTAGACTGATGCGAATGGAGGGCGTCGAGGGACGCGGCTACATGATTACGGATTTGACCAGCCTGGAGACGTTTGGAGTCTCCGCCGGGCCCTGCATGCATGACACGCATCCGTTTTTCCGCGCCTCGCCATTCGCCGCCGCGAGACCGGGCTACACGGTCGAACGCGTCTCAGCCGGGACCGAGACTCAGGACGGCCATTCCTGCAAAGTTGAGGACATCACGGTCTCTTCGCCGGAAAGCGGAAATCCCCTCAAGATGCGGCTTTGGTTGGCGGAGGACCTGCAGGGCTTTCCGATTCGGATTGATTTCGAGCGAGCCGGCGGCCAGCACTCGACGGTTCGGTACAAGAATGTAGTCCTGGGCCCGCAGGATCCCACTCTTTTCATCCATCCCAAGAGTTGTGAGTCGCTGCCGCAGAGTTCCACGCCCACGAAGACGAAGCACAGGAGTTCCGCGCACAAGAAAAAGCCGGCGGTGCCGTCCGCCAGTAGTTCGGGTGCCAACTCGCAAAAGTGATCTCCAAAACCTCAACACGGAGGCGCGGAGTCACCGAGAAAAGCAAGTGTATATTTTTGTCGCGCATCGGCAACCAGCGCTCCGCGATGACTCGACTGCTGTGCGTGGTCTGGTTGGCGGCGAGCGCGCTGGCTGGCACTGCGCCGCCCAACGTCATCCTGATCACGCTTGACACGTTTCGCGCCGACCGCATGGGCTTCCTCGGCTCGAAGCGCGGACTGACGCCCAACCTCGACGCGCTCGCCAGTCAGTCGGTGGTTTTCACCCACGCGTACTCTCAAGTCCCGCTTACCGCTCCGTCCCATGCGACCATTCTTACCGGTACCTATCCTCAGTTTCACCAGGTGAGGGATTTTCAAACGCCTCTGGCGCAGGAGTTGCCCTATGCTCCGCAGATCCTTCGCAGCAACGGATACGGCACGGCGGCGTTTATCGGCGCCATGGTTCTCGATCCCGGCGTGGGGTTGGCGGTCGGCTTTGATCGCGGCTTCGACACCTACGATGCCGGTTTCCATCAGGCACAGCCCGGGGAAGATCGATACAGCTCGATGGAGCGCCGTGGGAGTGAGGTGGTAGGGCGAGCTTTGGGCTGGTTGAAGGATCATCCGCGCGGTCCGTTCTTTCTGTGGGTGCATCTTTACGATGCTCACGATCCGTACGATCCCCCGCAGCCTTACAAGAGCAAGTACGCTGCCGCGCCCTACGACGGCGAGATTGCCTATGTCGATGCGCAAGTTGGGAAATTTCTTGACGGGCTGCGTTCCCGCGGACTCTACGACGGCGCGGTGATTGCTGTGATGGCCGATCACGGCGAGGCGCTGGGAGATCATGGCGAGGATTTCCACGGCTTCTTTCTCTACGACGAAACCATCCATGTGCCCCTGGCGATCAAACTGCCCGGTGCCGGCCCCACGGGGAAGAATTCCACGGAGAAAAGCGCAGCGGGGAAACGAATCGAGCGGCGCGTGCAGCTGGTGGATGTGCTGCCCACGATTTTGCAAGTGGCCGGGGTGGCCGTTCCGAAGGAAGTGCAAGGAGAATCGCTGCTCGGCCTGATGACGATGACGATGACGCCGGCCACGGCGACGGCGCCCGCCGAAAGCACGGTCTCGGCCGCGGCCCCGGAGACGCCCGAGCGGCCGGCCTACGCGGAGACTGAGTATGCGCATCGCGCTTATGGCTGGAGTTCGCTGCGTGCTTTGCGTACAGGAAAGTATCTATATATCGATGCGCCGCGGCGCGAGCTCTATGACCAGTCGGCGGACCCGAAAGAAGAACACAATCTGTTGTCTACATCGGCGGCGGTGACTGGCGCGCTCGCAGGGCAGCTCGATACTTTCCTGCAAAACACCAGCAGCGGAAGAGAAGCGCCGAAGCTTCTGGTGGATCCGGAAGCGCAGAGAAAACTGGCGGCGCTGGGATACGTCGCTACAAATGGTAATGCGACGCCGGGCTCCAAGGATGTGGGTGCGGATCCGAAGGACAAAATCGATATTGGAAACGCGATCCATCGAGTGAATGCCCTGGAGGACGATGGGAACTGCGAGGCGGCCGTTCCCGTGTTGCAGCAACTGATTCTCAGAGAGCCGGGCATGGCTCTTCTTTACACGAAACTGGGCGAGTGCCTGGTACGGGTGGGGGAATTGGAGAAAGCCGTTCCGGTGCTCCGCCGGCTCGTGGAATTGAGTCCCCATTCCACCGATTCGCATTTTCAACTGGGGATGGCACTATTCAAGACCGAAGATTTTGCGGGAGCAGTGCCGGAGTTGGAGATCGTGGTCGCCGGCAGACCGCGCTGGGAGCGCGGTTACCTGGTGTTGGCGACCGCGTACGTCCGAACCGATCGCATGCCGGACGCGATCAAGGAGTGCCAGAAGGTGCTCGAATTTTCTCCAGAACACTACGGCGCCAATTTGTTTCTTGGGCGCGTGCTGGTGCTTTCGGGAGAGGCTGCGGCGGCGCTGCCAATTCTGAAAAAGGCGGCGGGGCTGGAGCCGAACGCGCGTGAGCCGCACATGTTTCTCAAAGACGCCTACATCCAATTGGGACGTGAGGCCGATGCCGCGAATGAACAAGCCGAAGCCGAGCGTCTGCCGGGCGGTGGGCCTTGAGCGCATTTCGCGCACTGCGCGCCCTTTGCCGGTTGGCATGCGTCCTCTCGTTGGCAGCCTCCGCGATGGCGGGCCCGGGAGCGCCTCCGCCGAACGTCATCCTCATTACTCTGGATACGGTGCGCGCCGATCGCATGGGATTTCTCGGCTCGAAACTGGGTCTGACGCCGAATCTCGATCTTCTGGCAAGTCAGTCGGCGGTTTTCACCCGCGCCTACTCACAAGTACCGCTGACGGCGCCGTCGCACGCCAGCATCCTCACGGGAACGTATCCGCAGTTTAACCAGGTCAACGATTTTCAGGTGCCGCTCGGGGCGGAGTTACCGTATGCTCCCGAAATCTTTCGCGGCCGCGGATACCGCACCGCGGCATTCATCGCCGCCATGGTCCTGGATCCGGGCGCAAAGTTCGCCCCCGGCTTCGATCGCGGATTCGATACCTACGACGCCGGTTTCACCGCGTGGCATTCGGGAGAGGATCGCTACCAGACTACCGAGCGCCGTGGAGGCGAAGTCGTGGCGCACGCTTTAGCGTGGCTGAAGCAGCATCCGAAGGGACCATTTTTTATGTGGATGCATCTTTATGATGCGCACGATCCCTACGATCCTCCCGAGCCTTACAAGAGCAAGTACGCGGCTGCACCCTACAACGGCGAGATTGCGTATGTAGATGCAATGGTGGGGAAATTTCTGCGCCAGCTGCGCACGCGCGGACTCTACGACGGCGCGGTCATCGCGGTGATGGCCGATCACGGCGAAGCTTTGGGAGAACACGGCGAAGATACTCACGGAATTTTTCTCTACGACGAAACGATTCATGTTCCGCTGGTGATTAAGGTGCCGGGCGCAGCATCTGGAAAGAATGCGGCGGCGAAAAAGTTCAATCGGGGCAAACGAATCGATCAGCGGGTTGAACTGGTGGATGTGTTGCCGACAATTTTGCAGGTGGCGGGAGTTGAAGTTCCGCAGCAAGTGCAAGGGCATTCGCTGCTCGGCACGATGGAGATGAAGGCGAATACGAAGCCGGCTTCCGCGATTGCTTCCGCATCTGCCGACCGCCCAGCCTACGCCGAGACGGACTATCCCCACCGAGCTTACGGATGGAGCTCGGTGCGCGCGCTGCGAACTGGAAAATATCTATATGTCGATGCGCCCCGCCGCGAGCTCTACGACCAGGCGGCAGATCCGAAAGCCGCGCACGATTTGTCCGCCGCATCGGCGGCGGTAACCAGCACGCTGGCAGGGCAACTGGAAGCGTTCCGCCAAAAGACCAGCAGCAGCAAAGAAGCGCCGAAAGCGGCGATCGATCCCGAAGCGCAGGAAAAGTTGGCGGGTCTGGGATATGTCGCCTCGGGAGCAAACGGTTCCCCTTCTGGCGCGAAAGACGCGGGTGCCGATCCCAAAGACAAAATCGAAATCGCCAACCTGACGAGTCATGCGAATGTTCTGCTGGGGGAGGGCGGCTGCGAACAAGCAATTGTTCTCCTGCAGCAGTTGATCCCGAAAGAGCCCGATGCGTCTCTCCCGTATGTGCAACTGGGTAAGTGTCTGATCATGACCCGGAACTTCGAGAGGGCCGTGCCGATTCTGCGCAAGATCGTGGAGTCGCGTCCGGACCTGACCATTTCGCGTTTCCAACTCAGCATGTCCTTGCTGGCAACCCAGGACGTCGCTGGAGCAGCGGCGCAGTTGGAAGTGGTTGTCGCCAAAATACCGAACTGGGTGCGCGCTCATCTCCTCCTGGCAAATGCCTACATGCAGATGAACCGCGCGCCCGACGCCGTCAAGCAATGCGAAGCCGCGCTCGAATTCGATCCCAATCATTTCCAGACGAACCTGCTTCTGGCGCACATCCTTCTTTCCTCGGGAGACGCGCAGGCTGCCTTGATCAGACTGAATAAAGCCGCCGAACTGCAACCGGAATCGCCGGATCCGCACACGATGTTGGCGGAGGCCTACGATCAGTTGGGCCGAAAAGACGACGCCGGCAGGGAGCGCGCCGAAGCCAAGCGCCTCGGGGCAAATGACGAATAAGCGGGCGGTGCTACTTCGCTTGTTGTGCTCTTGAACTTCGCCGTGAAACTGAACTTCAATTTTTGCAGTGATAAACTTTTCCCAATGTCAGTAATTCGTCGTTGGATGTGCGTACTTTGTTTGGCGGCAAGCGCTCTGGCGGCAACCACGGCGCCGCCCAATATCATCCTCATCACCATCGATACAACGCGTGCCGATCGCATGGGGTTCCTGGGCGCGACGCTCAGGCTGACGCCGAACCTCGATACGCTCGCCGCCAGCGCCGCCGTCTTCACTCGCGCCTATTCACAAGTTCCATTAACCGCGCCGTCGCATGCAACGATCCTTACGGGGACGTATCCCCAGTTTCATCATGTGAACGATTTTCAGGTGCCGTTGGCGCCGGATCTGCCCTTTGCTCCCGCGATCTTGCACGAGCACGGATATCACACGGCGGCGTTTGTGGGTGCGATGATTCTCGATCCGCAAGCGGGATTCGCTCGCGGTTTCGACCGTGGCTTCGACACTTACGATGCCGGTTTCCATCAAGGCCATCCTGGAGAAGATCGCTATAGCTCCTCCGAGCGCCGCGGCGGCGAAGTGGTGGCGCATGCTCTGGCGTGGTTGAACGAGCGTCCGAAAGGCCCGTTCTTCATGTGGGTGCATCTCTACGATGCTCACGATCCCTACGATCCGCCGGAGCCGTATAAAACCAAATACGCAGCCGATCCCTATGACGGCGAGATCGCGTACGCGGACTCCGCGGTAGGCAAGCTTCTAGCGGATTTGCGCACGCGCGGCCTCTACGACGGCGCGGTGATCGCGGTGATGGCCGATCATGGCGAAGCGCTTGGAGACCACGGCGAAGATACCCACGGATTTTTTCTTTACGACGAAACCATCCATGTGCCGCTGGTGATTAAACTTCCGCGCGCGGATTCGGTAGCCACCGACTCCGCAAAAAAAACGCCAGAAGAGAACTCGGCAGGAAAGCGAATCGAGAACCGTGTTGAACTGGTCGACGTGCTGCCAACCATCCTGCAAGCCGTGGGAATCGCCGTCCCGCGCGAAGTGCAAGGCGAGTCGCTGCTCAGCGTCATGACCACCGCGACAACGACAGACACAGCCAACGCACCTGTAGAAACCTCGCCCGACCGTCCGGCCTACGCCGAGTCCGACTACGGCCAGCGCACCTACGGATGGGCTTCGCTGCGGGCGTTGCGGTCGGGAAAATATTTATACGTAAAGGCGCCTCGGCAGGAACTCTACGACCAGTCGGCCGACCTTAATGCAAAGCACGATTTGGCGAAGGCCTCGGCGGCCGTGACCAGCACGCTAGCTGGACAACTCGATGCGTTCCGGCAAAAGACTAGCAGCAGCAGAGAAGCGCCCAAGGCGACCGTCGATCCAGAGGCGCAACAAAAACTAGCCGCGCTCGGCTACGTCGCCACCAATAACTCCACAAGGCCGGGTGCCAGGGACCTGGGCGCGGATCCAAAAGACAAAATCGAGATTGCCAACTTGATCCATCGGAGCTACCTGCTGATCGACGACCAGCACTTTGAGGAAGCTGTTCCGATGCTGCAGCAGTTGATTGCGAAAGAACCCGACACTCCTCTCGCCTATGTGCAACTCGGGCAGTGCCTGGTATCGCTCAAACAATATCCGCAAGCGGTCCCCGTGTTGCGCAAAGCCGTCGAACTGCGGCCAGACATGACGCTTCCGCGTTTCCAACTGGCTGAGGCATTGCTCGAAACTCAAGACATCGCCGGTGCGGTGCCAGAGTTGGAAGTTGTGGTCGAGAGGGAGCCGCACTGGGAAGACGCGCACCTCATGCTGCAGATGGCGTATGCACAGACGGGACGCATGCAGGACGCGATCAAGGAATGCAGGAAAGTGCTGGAATTCGATCCGGACGACTATCGAAGCAATCTGCTTCTCGGGAGAGTTCTGGATCTTACCGGAAAACCCACAGCCGCGCTGGCGCCACTAAAAAAAGCCGTCGCGTTACAACCGAACGCAGTTGAGCCGCACATGTTTTTGAAAGACGTGTACGACAAGTTAGGAAGAAAAGCAGACGCCGCGAAAGAGCGAGCGGCAGTAAAGCGGCTCGCGCCGTAACGTAGCGCCGCCGTCCCGGCGGCTGTCCGGCGGGCGTCTCGCCCGCCGTGCCAGCAATCATCCGCAGCGCCGAGGGCGCGACGCCCCTTCGACAAGGTCAGCGCGGGCTCTCGGCAAGATGCCCGCGCTACATTTTTTACGCGTGCAGGCTCACCGCATTACCCGAACTCGACTGGCTCTGGCTGGTCGAAGAGCTGAGCAGGTTCAGAATGAGTTCGTAGTTCTGGTTCTGGTTAAGGTTGATCGTGACTTGTTCGTTGGCGGCCCCGTTTTGTCCCTGCGGCGCGCCGATCGAGATCTCCGCTCCGGAAGCGTTGCCAAGGTTGATGGTGACTTCCTCGTGAGCGCTGGACGAAGAACCGCTCTGGCCCAGGTTGACTAGAATTTCCGGCGTCGATCCACCGGAATTTCCGGCGCCTGACGCTCCGCCCAATTTGATGTCAATCTCGGGAGTGCTCGCCGAAGTGGACGCCCCGCTGCCCTGACCGAGATTGATGACGACCTCCGCGGCTGAACCGCCACTTGCGCCAGCGCCACTTGCGCCGCCAAAGTTGATGACGACCTCAGCGCCTCCGCCGGAAACACCGTTGGTCGCAGGCGGTTGTGAGACGGGTGGTTCGGTTGGGGGCTGTTCTTGAATAGGCGGTCCGACGAAGCGCGGGTTCGAACCAGTTGTCGAGGTTCCGCCGCCGGTGCTGGCCGGCGGCGTATTGAAATTGATGATGATTTCCGTGACGCCGGAATTGTACGCCGAGATGGCGTTCTGAGCCTGTGGGTTTTGGTTGCGAAGGCTGCTGGCCAGATTCGCGAAGGCCGATTGCGCTCCCGCAAGATCGCCCGATTGCAGCGCATGGCCGACGGCCAGGAAATCCTGGTTGCGATCGGTTCGCGCAAATGTCTGGCCGTTCTGATTGGGGCCGGATTGTCCGAGCGCGGTCAGCGCGGCGAAGGCTTTCTGCGCTCCCGCGAGATCGCCCGATTGCAGCGCTTGTCCGAGTTGTACGAGATCGTCATGCCGTTGTTGCCGGAAAGCCTGCAACTGCGTGTAGATCGAATTTCGCGTGAGGGGCTCGATGTTTGGCTGCGCAGCGGAGAGGTTGACGATCGCCGCCGGATTCGACTGCGGCGTTGGCGGAGAAATATTGCGCCCCGTGGCCAGAGACGTGAAGGCGGTCCGCGCCGCTGCCAGGTTGCCCGCTTGCAGGGCCTGACCAATGGCGTCAAACGCCTGGTCGCGGGTAGATTTCGCAAAGAGTTCGGAGTTGGCGAAGGGCCCATTCTGTCCGAGTGTGGATAGCGCCTGGAAAGCCTGCTGCGCCCCGTTCAAATCCCCACTTTGTAGCGCGCTGCCGAGTTGCTTGAGGTCGACGCGGCGGGTTTGGTAAAAGCTCTGGAGCTCTTGAAAGATTGACGTGGTGGAAATCGCTGCTGTCGACATAAATTCTCTCCAGTCGCAGGTTGCTGTCCCAGCACTGCGGGGACTTGAGTTTCGCCCTGCACCCTTCATCGGTGAAACAGGGAAATGACTTTAGTGGAGCGGAGGAGTTACTAACGTACAGCGCAGAATCGGGGAACGAATCCGCAAATTGGGAGGGTGCGGATTCAGAGCCTCCCGAAAAGCCGCAGCTTCGTACAGGCAAACTGATACTCTGTTCCCGCAACTCCACTTCACCAACTGAGGCTCCCATGAAACAGCGCACCTTTGGGCTTGTCCTGCTTGTGTTGCTTACAGTCTCCTCCTGGGCCGCGAATTCAGACCGCCAACATGTATTGCTGGACCAGTCCGACGCGCGTCGCGCCTTCCCCTTCAGCGATGCCGTGCTGGTGGGAAACACCCTCTACGTTGCCGGTACGGTGGGCTTTGACCCAACCGGCAAGCCTCCGGCGAGCGCGGAAGAGGAAGCCAGACTTGCCATGGACGGCGTCAAGCATGTCCTGGAAAGCCAGGGCATGGCCATGGACGACCTGGTCTCAGTGCAGGTGTTCTGTACCGACTTCACCCTCTATGACAAGTTCAATGGCGTCTATCGCGCCTACTTCCACAAGCAGTTCCCGGCGCGCGCTTTTCTGGGAGTCGCAAGCCTGATCCAGGGCGCGCATTTTGAAGTGACGGGGATCGCGGTGAAGCGGGCGAAGTAGTCTCTGCTCGACGATCCAATCGCGGAGGTTGCCTAGTCTTGCAGGCTGCGGAAAAACTCTATCGTTCGCTTGATTTTGGGTGGCGCAGCGCTTCAGCGCTGCGGTAAATGCTTTGTTTTTAATCCGGCTTTAGCCGCTGCGGTAACGCTCTTTAGCTCTGACGCGACTTTTTACGCAAGCTGCTAACGGGGCTCTTTGTTGAGTGCTTCCCTTTCTCGATCCAGCACCATTTGGTCGAAGGCGTGGGGCAGCGACTCGCAGCGAGAGTAGGGACCGGGTTTGTAGGCGCGCGACTTGATCCCGGCATGAGAGAGCTCTGAAATAGCCCAGTCTTGACGATTGGTAGTGTCCCAGAAGCCAATCGCATCGTCGGCTTCAAAGTTGGGCTTGGCCATTTCGTCGGGGTGAAACAGCCAACCAGTGTAGGGGTTTTATCGCAGGAATCTGGTTTGCCACTCGGCGCTTCCTGTTTGCAGAGCCGGACGAGGACTTCTTCCGGGCCGTGGCGACCGAGGGAGGAAGATATAGGATGGTGCGCCCAGAGAGATTCGAACTTGAGCCGGTTGCGGGCGTGAGCCCGCAGGCGAAATCCTGAGCGGAGTCGAAGGATCTCACTGCAAATCATCGAACGAGTAGGATGGTGCGCCCGGAGAGATTCGAACTCCCGACCTACAGCTCCGGAGGCTGCCGCTCTATCCAGCTGAGCTACGGGCGCACTGCGGTTGAACTAGTGTACATCGTGCAAGGAAGGCTCTCAACGGGCGCAATCGTCCACCCATTGGACAGCAATCGTCCACCGTACTGGTGAGCCGCGTCAAGCCGCGTTTCTACGTGAGCAAAAGTGGAGTCGCGGTGGACCGACGAGGGCGTCCGTCGCTATACGAACATCTAGCCTTCGACCGTCGCTAGCGAGCCGCGCTTGCGCTTGTTCGATTGCAGAACTTTCTTTCTCAGACGCAACGATTTCGGCGTCACTTCGACGTATTCGTCGTCAGCGATGAACTCGATGGCCTGCTCGAGATTGAGATTCTTGTAGGGAACGAGGCGTATCGCTTCGTCGGATGTCGAGGCGCGCATGTTGGTCAGCTTCTTCTCGCGCACAATGTTGACGTCGAGATCGGTGTCTTTAGCGTTCTCGCCAATGATCATGCCTTCATAAACGTCGGTGCCTGGTCCGGAAAAAAGCGTGCCGCGTTCCTGCAGATTGTAGAGAGCGTATGACGTAGTCACGCCGTTGCGGTCGGCAATCAGCGCGCCTGTCGGGCGATGCGGAATGTCTCCCTGCCACTCGATGTATCCGTCGAAAAGCGCGTTCATGACGATGGTCCCGCGAGTGTCGGTGAGCAACGTGCTGCGCAAACCGATCAAGCCGCGGCTGGGAACGCGGAATTCGACGCGCACTCGGCCGTATCCGTGATTGTGCATGTTGGCGACTTCGCCTTTGCGCGACCCTACGTGCTCCATGACCACGCCGACGAATTCCTCAGGAACATCGACGGTGAGGTGCTCGACCGGCTCCATCAGTTTGCCGTCGATACGCTTGGTTACGATCTCGGGCTTGCCAACCATCAGCTCGTAGCCTTCGCGGCGCATCATTTCGATCAGAATGGAAAGCTGCAACTCGCCGCGTCCGAGAACCTTGAACGAGTCGGTGCTGCCTGTTTCTTCCATGCGCAGCGAGACGTTGGTGAGCAGCTCTTTATCGAGGCGCTCCCGCAGGTTGCGCGACGTGACGTAAGTTCCTTCGCGTCCGCAAAAAGGAGATGTATTGATCGTAAACAGCATCGCGATGGTGGGTTCGTCGATGATGATCGGCGGCAGCGGAGTCGGATTCTCGGCGCTGGTAATGGTCTCGCCAATCGTGATGCCTTCAACGCCGGCAACGGCAATGATGTCGCCGAGCGAGGTTTCCGTGATGTCGGTGCGCTTGAGGCCCGAGAAGCTGAAGAGCTTGGTAATACGAATCTTCTGCAGCGAGCCGTCGCGCTTGGCAATGCCCACATCTTCGCCAGTCTTCATGGTCCCGGAGAAAACGCGTGCAATGGCGAGACGGCCGAGATAGTCGCTGTAGTCAAGATTCGCGACTAGAATCTGCAACGGTCCGTCTTTGTCTCCCTGAGGCGCTGGAATCGTATCGACAATCGATTCAAACAGCGGACGCAGATCTTCGCCTGCAGCTCCTTGATGTACGGCCGCGGTTCCAGCCTTGGCGTTGGTGTAGAGCACAGGGAAGTCGAGCTGATCTTCTTTTGCGTCGAGATCGATGAAGAGGTCGTAAACTTCGTTCAACACTTCCTGCGGACGCGCGTCGGGACGGTCGATCTTATTGATGACGAGAATCGGCTTCAGGTGCGCTTCGAGAGCTTTGCTCAGCACATAGCGAGTCTGCGGCAGTGGGCCTTCGCTGGCGTCCACCAGCAGCATGACTCCGTCGACCATCTTGAGCGCGCGTTCGACTTCGCCGCCAAAATCGGAGTGACCTGGCGTGTCGACGATATTGATCTTTGTGCCTGCGTAAAACACAGCCGTGTTCTTGGCAAGAATCGTGATACCGCGCTCGCGTTCCAGATCATTCGAGTCCATAACGCGCTCGGCGACGGTTTCGTTGTCGCGGAAGGTGCCACTCTGTCGAAGCATGGCGTCAACCAGCGTGGTCTTGCCGTGATCCACGTGGGCAATAATGGCGATGTTGCGAATACTTGGGTTCAGATCAAAACTCCTGTCAGGCTAAAAAAACTAGGGCTTATCGGCGGCGTAATATCAGCGCCTTTAGTGTCAGTTCGGGGTATTGCTGTAGCGATTCGCTAGCGCTTCGTATCAGGGTATCGCTTTAGCGATACCGCAGTTCTCGCATCAATCACCCATTTAGGGGCCGAGCGCCGAATCACCTACTACTACTTTACTATGGACGCGAGCTTTACAGGTTATTCGAAGGAAACGTTGGGAGATATCCTTACTCCTATCGTGCTGTGCCAGGAAACGTGACCAGCAGCCAAATTGACCAAAAGCCCCGCCACGAGTACGATTCCGCGTCGCTACCTTCGTCGTTTTTGGGAGTAGTTGGACCAGGAGCTGTGCATGAAAAACAGGTTGGACTGAACCTCGACAAATAATCCGGTCCCCGTCCAAGCGAGACCTGGGAGGAACGGCCCGCCCTTTCGGAGGCGTAATGTGGTAGTTATATACCACATATGTGGTATGTTAGTACCATATGCTTGATCTACGCTCTAAGGCGCGTCAGCGACTGCTGGCCTACTACTTTACAAATCCGACGACGCGCCGTCATTTGCGGGACCTCGCGGAGCGGCTGAGCGTCGATCCCTCGAACCTGTCGAAAGAGCTGGGGCGTTTGGAGAGCGAAGGCTTGTTTCAGTCGGAGGTGAGCGGTCGCCAAAAGTATTTTCAACTCAATCGTCACTATCCGCTTTTTGACGAAGTGCGCAGGATCGTTGCGAAGACTATCGCAGCGCCGCAACTGATTGCGCAATCCTTTAGGAAAATCGACAAAATAGAAGAGGCTTACTTGTACGGCTCCTTTGCCCGCAATCAGCAGGACGCTGCGAGCGACATTGATGTGCTTGTGATTGGCGCTCCCCGCAAGGAGGTTATGGCGCTGACCGCGCAAAAGCTCGAGCGGCAACTCGGACGCGAAATCAACTACACGGTTCTAACCCCGGCAGAATTCAAGGCGCGGCGTGCTCGAAAAGACAGTTTTTTGGAAAACGTCTGGCACAATAAGCGTATTGCGCTGATCGGTCCAAATGAAGAAGGTAAAGCCTCACACCGTTGACTGGGCGCAGATTGAGCGCTTTCTCGCAAGCGCGGACAAGAAACTGGCCTCGGCCCGCAGGATTCTAGCTTTCGACGAGGTAGCTTGCGCTCCTGGATAACCTTGCTATAATCTCGCAAAGTTTTAGGTCGCCATGATCGGGCCATCCGCGCGACTGCGACCTATCGGAATGCATATTAGCTTTTTGCTGACGACGATTGGAGAGGATAGGGAAATGAAAATGAACTGGAAGCGAGTTTGCGCTGGCACCGTGTTTGCCCTGGTGGTTCTGCTGGTGGTCGCGGTTTCGCCGGTTGCCAGGGCCGCGGGCGATCACGATGCGGCGGTGGCGGAAGAATTTATTGCGGCGTGGAATTCTCACGATCCGGACAAAATGATTGCGTTGTTTACGGACGATGTCTTCTATGAGGACGTGGCGTTTGGCGAGGTGAGTCATGGACACGCGGAACTGCGCAAGTTTGCCGCGTCTGAATTTGAGGCCGCGCCCGATCTCGAGCTCAAGTTGGTGCGCGCGGACGTTCACGGCGGATATGGCTCGATCGAATGGGCGTTTAGCGGTACGGACAAGGGGATCTATAAGACGGGGAAGAAATTTTCGGTGCGCGGCGTGAGCGTGATTGAAGTGCGCCACGGCAAGATCGCGCGCAGCCTTGATTTCTACGATTCGGCTACAATCATGCGCCAGCTTGGGGTGTTGCCGGCGCAGTGATGAGATTTTGGCATCGGCCCGCGGGGTGGGTGCGGAAGAAGTCGGTTCGGGGGAGTAAAGAGCCCGGTGGCTAAAGCCCGCTCCATTCGTGGCGACTGACGCGGCCCTGAAGGGCCGCTCTTCCACTCGTGGAGCTTACGCGGTTTAAAGGGCCGATCTTCCACTAGGGCTCGGACATTGGAAAGCTTTTCTGCAAGCTGTCGAAAAAGGATGGTATGACTCAGGAGAAGACCACCGCGGAACGAGATTCAGCCCAGCTCGAAGCGCTTGGCTACGACTCGAAGTTCGATCGCTCGATGAGCTTGTGGGCGAATTTTTCGCTCGGGTTTACCTACCTATCGCCGGTAGTGGGCGTGTACACGGTTTTTGCCTTCGCTATTGTTACGGGCGGTCCGGCTATGTTCTGGAGTTACTTGTTCGTTGGGCTGGGACAACTGCTGGTGGCGCTGGTGTTTGGAGAGATCGTGTCGCAGTTTCCGATTGCGGGCGGCCTTTATCCGTGGGCGCGGCGGCTGGTGGGAAAGCGGTGGGCCTGGATGGCGGGATGGGTCTACCTGTGGGCGTTGTGTACGACGATTGCCGCGGTGGCCGTGGGAGGCGCTCCGTATGTGGCCCAGTTGCTTGGGATACAAGTCGGGCAGGCGGGAGAAGTTGCGATCGCGGTGGCGATGATCGTCGGGACGACCGCATTGAACGTCAGCGGCACGAAGCTGCTGGCGCGGGTGGCCATGTTCGGATTTGTTTGTGAGTTGCTGGGCGCGATTGTGGTGGGAGGCTATCTGCTGCTGGTTGCGCGGCACCAGAGTTTTCACGTCCTCTTTCAGAGTTTCGGCTTGGGCAGCAATGGACACTACCTGCCCGCATTCTTGGCGTCGAGCGTGGCGGCCATGTTCTGCTATTACGGTTTTGAAGCTTGTGGAGACCTGGCCGAGGAGACTCCGGACGCCAGCCGCGCTATTCCCAAGGCGATGCGGATGACCATTTATTTTGGTGGCTTCGCCGCCATGCTGGTTTGCCTGGCGCTAGTGCTGGCGGTGCCCAATTTGAGCGCAGTGCTGGCTGGACAGGATGCGGATCCGGTGACGACGACGCTGCGCGCCGCCTTGGGCAATTTCGGGCTGCGGGCGGTGATTGCGGTGGTGATGGTTTCATTTTTTTCCTGCCTCATCAGTCTGGAAGCGGCGACCAGCCGGCTGCTGTTTAGCTATGGGCGCGACCGCATGATCTTTGGCGGCGCGCAGCTCAGCAAGCTTTCCGAACGCACGCGGGTTCCGGTCAATGCTTTGCTGGTTGCCGGAGTCGCGCCGGCCCTGGTGGCGATTGCGGGCCTGTTTCTCGAGGAAATGATTCGGACCATTATTGTGTTCGGCTCTGCGGGAATCTACGTCGCCTTCCAGATGATTGTTTTGGGAGCGCTGATGGCGCGCGCGAAGGGATGGAAACCGAGCGGGGCGTTTCGTTTGGGAGTGTGGGCGTGGCCGGTCAACGTCGCGGCGCTGGTGTACGGAGTTCTGGCCATCCTTAATATGGTTTGGCCGCGTGCGCCACAGGATCCGTGGTATCGCAACTACGGAATGATTGTGGGAACGGCGGTCGTGCTGGGTAGCGGACTGTTGTATGCGGCCTTGTTCCGGCCCTACGATCATCTTGACGCACCCGAGGGGGATGCGCATCTGGCTCACCTGGGCAAAGGGTGATTGAGCCCCCCGCCAACGCCGGTGCTACTGGTTCAGCGCCAGTTGGGCGATTGGTAAACGATTTTGCCGCCGACTACTGTCATCAGGACTTCGGTCTTGGCGATTTCCGAAGGATCGATCTTGAACAGGTCGCGGTCGAGCACGATGAAGTCGGCGAGTTTGCCGGGTTCGATCGAACCTTCGGTTTTTTCGCGGCGACCGGCGAAAGCCGCGCCCAAGGTGTAGCCCCGAATCGTATCCTCAAGACTTAAACGCTGCTGCGGAATGAATCCGCCGGAGGGATTGCCTTCCCTGGTCTGGCGAGTGACTGCGGTCTGGACGCCGAACCACGGATTCAGAGTGACAACCGGCCAGTCGCTGCCAAAGGCGAGCGCTCCACCTTTGTCTTGAATGCTGCGCCAAACCCAGGCGCGTGAGGCGCGTTCTGGTCCGGCGTTGCGCGCCCAGATGTTGAGGGTGTCGTCGTCGGGATAGGAATGAAGCGGCTGCATGCTGGCAATGACGCCGAGTTTGCCGAAGCGATCGACGTCGGCGGCGGAGATGGTCTCGATGTGTTCGATGCGCGGGCGCGCGTCTTTTGTTTTATTAACTGCGGCGGCATTCTCGTAGGCGTCGAGCGCGAGCCGCACGGCTTTGTCGCCGATGGCATGGGTGAAAATCTGAAGGCCCCGTGCGTCAAGTTCCGCAATCGTGGCCTTGTACTTGTCCGGGTCCCAGAACAACTTGCCGATCTGAGTGGGATCGTCCGAGTAGGGCGCGAGCATGGCGGCGGTGTGCGCTTCGACGACTCCATCGAGCATGGTTTTTACAGCGCCGCCGGCGATCCAGTCGTCGTCGGACTTGGAGTTGTATTGCTTGCGCGCTCGATCGATAAGCGTGTTGATTTGCGGCGTCAATCCGGGAGGATCCAGGAAGTAGGCAACATAAAAGCGGAGCGTTAATTCTCCACTGCCGCGCAATTCGCTGTAGAGATCGAGATACTCGAAATCCTGGCCGGCACTATGAACGCGGACCAGGCCCACGCGGTTGGCTTCGCGGATTCCTCGCCGCAGCGCATCGAGACGTTCGGAGCGCGTGGGGACCGGGGTTTTCGCCGCGACCAAATCTCCGGCGGATTCTTTGAGCGCGCCGGTCGGATCGCCATGTTCGTCGCGAACAATGGTTCCATTGGGCGGGTCGGGTGTGTTGCGATCGATGCCTGCCAGGGCAAGCGCCTTGCTGTTAGCCCACGAACTATGGCCGTCAAAGGCTTCCAGAAAGATGGGGCGATCGGGGACGATATCGTCGAGTATTTTTTTGTTCGGCAGCGCGGATGGGCCGAAGGTGGGATAGGTCCAGCCCATGCCTTGAATCCAGGCGTCGTTGGGCCGAACACCGGGCGGGGCGGGATGTGCGTCGGCGTAGGCTTTGACGCGCTTCTGGATTTCGGCGACCGAGGCTGCGTCGTTGAGGTCAACGCGGGTAAGACCGAGTGAGCCGTCCATGAAATGGATGTGGCAGTCGGTGAAACCGGGCAACAGAAGGCGCTGGCCGGCATCGACGACTTTTGTCGAGGGGCCGCGCAGCGCTTCGACGTCTTTGCGATTGCCCACCGCGACGATCCTGCTTCCGCGAACGGCGATCGCTTCGGCCCACTTCTGCGATTGATTAACGGTGTAAATACGCGCGTTGGTTACGATCAAGTCGGCGGGCGGTACGGCAGATTGCGAGGCATCGCCGGCAGCCGCGGCCGCTGGAATCGATCCGAGCGCGGCGAGAAGGAACAGGGGCAGAGTGCGGGCGAGTAGTTGGGGAAGGCGCATATTTGATCTCGTCATTTCAAAGTCTGAGAGGTGCACTTAGAAACTCGGCGGCGTGTTGACCCACAACAGCCAGGTCTCGCTGCGGCCGGGATTGTTCCAGTGATGCGGCGTGGCACTCTCGAAATAAAAACTGTCGCCGCGTTTGAGATGATACTCCTCGCCGTCAAGCGCGATGCTCAACTCTCCGCGCAGCACGAACAGAAATTCTTCGCCTTCGTGGGAGTAGGATTCGCCACTGCCGGCCTTGGGCGCGATGCGAAACAGGTGCGGCTCCATGACCTTGTTTCCCCAGGCAAGCAGTTCCATGTGCACGCCGGGACCGGCCTCGAGCACTTTGCGTTTTCGCGGACGCACCAATCGGGTATTGAGTTCCGTCGCGTCGAAAAATTCGAGGATGTTAGTGCGATAGTAACGTGCCAGCCGGCGCAGCGTGCCGACCGAGGCGCTCATCTGGGAGCGTTCGAGGGCGGAGAGGAAGCCGACCGAAATGCCGGCGGCGGCGGCGACTTCGGCGAGACCGACGCCCCGTTTGGTGCGCAGGCGGCGCAGGCGTGGACCCAGCGCAGCCGTGCCGTTAGTGGCGTCCGGCTTGATGGCGCCTTCGCGCTTCAGCATCTGCACGATGGCGGCCGCGTTCAAGCCGCGGACTTTGCGCAGGTAGCGCGCTTTTTTCAGCAGGCGCACGTCCTCGTCGGTGTACAGGCGATATCGACTCTTGGTGCGGCGGGGCCGGGTCAGGCCCAGAGCCTCCCATCCGCGGATTGCGGACGGAGAAATTCCCACCAGACGAGCCACGTCGCCGATTTTGAGATCGACCCGTTGGAGTGGAAGCTCGCCGTCGCTGGCCATGGTTCTTAAGCGCTTTCCGAAAGTGCCGCACTGGTCGCGCCGTGGGGAGTATACTTTTTCCGCTTGCTCGTTTTCCGCTTGACAGGGGGCGGCGAAGTCTCTAACCTTGCACGATTATAGCAAAGTTTGTGTTGGGCGCAAGCTGAATGTGCGCCCGCTGAAATCGGATCTAGTAAATTTGTCCCCAAGATCTGGAGGATCTGTTCCATGCCGATCTGTTCCATGCCATCGTCGAAGCCGTTCCGGATGTCTAACTGGCTCGTCGCGCTCTCTGCGATTTTGAGCCTGTGCCTGCTTTGCTCCACGCTCGTGTCCGCCCAGAGCACCGGCGGACGAATCCTGGGCCGCGTCGCCGATTCCACTGGCGGCGTGCTCTCCGGCGTCAAAGTTACCGCCACCAACGAGGCGACTGGCGTCGCTCGCGATGCGATGACCAACGACAGCGGCGACTATGGTTTCCCGCAGGTCCCCGTTGGCACCTACGCGCTCTCGTTTGACTTGCAGGGATTCAAGACCAACGTGAGCAAGGGGATTCTGGTCGATCTGAACCAGGTCGTCACGTTCAACTCGACGCTAGAGATCGGCCAGACCAAGGAAATAGTGGAAGTCACCTCCGAAGCGCCGCTGGTGGATACGACCAGCACGCAGTTGGGGGCGATCGTGAACAACAAGTCGGTGAATGAACTGCCGCTGAACGCTCGGGACTCGTATCAGTTTCTGCAGTTGCAGCCGGGAGTGCAATCGCAGTTGGGATCGAGCGGCGGCACTCTCTATGGCAGTGACGCCGCTGGATCGGTGTCGGTAAACGGCGGCCGTGGGCGCTCGAACAACTTCAGCGTGAATGGCGGCGATGCCAACGACCAATTCGTGAACCTCCCGACGGTGCAGCCTTCTCCGGACGCAATCGAAGAATTCCGCGTCATCACAAATACGTTTGATGCGGAATACGGCCGCAACTCGGGAGCTGTGGTGAACGTAGTCACCAAGGGTGGCACGAACCAGTTCCATGGCAATGTTTACGAGTATTTTCGCAATACGGTTTTGAACTCACAGGGCTACTTCAACACCATTAAGCCACAAGAAAATCAGAACCAGTTTGGCGGAACTTTCGGTGGTCCGCTAAAGAAGGATCGAACTTTCTTTTTCGCGTCGTATGAGGGACGCCGGATACGTCAGGGTATTTCCGGCGACATCGTGGCGGTGCCGACTCCGCAAGAGCTTCTGGGGAATTTTCCCAACACGGACCCAAATGGAAACCCAATCCTCTTCGCAGGAGGAATCACGAATCAGTTTGTGGCGGATGTTCTGAATGGACGCACAGGGTGCACCGCTGCGATCCAGGGTCAAGGTGGTGTGACGCCGGTCGCGGGCGCGAATTGGAGCGACATATTTCAAAACAATGTCGTTCCTACGACCTGCATGGATCCGGTGGCGTTGAATTTGCTGCAGCAATACTCTCCGCCGGCCAATCGGTCCGATGGAAGTTATCAGGCGGTTCCGGTTTCCTCCGACACGCAAGATCAATTTACGTTCCGTTTCGATCATAAGATCAATGAACGCCAGAACCTCAGTGTCTACTACTACTTTACCGACGACAGGCTTATTCAGCCTTTCTACAACTTCCAGGCATCAGGGGCAAATATTCCTGGATACGGAACCGTTATCCATCAACGCTTCCAGCAGTGGAACCCGAGCCA
>JAYUJG010000094.1:0-2765 GCA_043765355.1 Acidobacteriaceae bacterium
AGATCCGGCTTGTCGATACCGTACTGCCGGATGGCCTCGTCGAAATCCATGCGCGCAAACGGAGTCTTGATCTCGTGCCCCGCCGCCTTGAACGCCGCCGTCAGAAAGCTCTCGACAACCTCCCACACGCGCTCCGGTTGCGGATAACTCATCTCCAAATCGATCTGGGTGAATTCCGGCTGCCGGTCGGCGCGCAAATCTTCATCGCGGAAGCAGCGCACGATCTGAAAATATTTGTCGAATCCCGAGATCATCAGGATCTGCTTGAACAGTTGCGGCGATTGCGGCAGAGCATAAAACATTCCCGGCTGCACGCGGCTCGGCACAAGATAGTCGCGCGCGCCCTCTGGTGTGGACCGGGTCATGAACGGCGTCTCGATTTCGAAGAAGCCCTGCTCGGCCAGGTTCTCGCGGATCGCAAGCGCCACGTCATGCCGCAGCTTAATATTGAACTGCATGGCGTCGCGCCGCAGATCGAGGTACCGATATTTTAGCCGCATCTCTTCATTCGCCAGCACCGCGTCCGAAGGCAGGAATGGCAATGGTTTCGACACATTCAGAATGCGCAGCTCCGACACCACCAGTTCCACTTCGCCGGTCGGAATATTCGGATTGACGGTGTCGCTGTCGCGGCGCTTCACCGTACCGATCGCCGCGATCACGAACTCGTTGCGCAGCGCTTCCGCTTTTTGATGAACCGCAGCGTTGAGTTCGTGATTGAACACCACTTGCGTCACGCCCGTGCGGTCACGGAGATCGACAAAGATGATTTGGCCCAGGTCGCGGCGGCGATTCACCCATCCCATGAGCACAACTTGTTTGCCTGCATCGGAGGGTCGAAGCGCTCCGCACATATGAGATCGTCTGAGGTCGCCTAAGAAATCGAGCACTGATTCCGCCTTGTTTTTCTGAGTTTCGCTTTGCTGGATTACGGTGGTGAGCCGAATTGAAGATTATAAATGGCGGCGCCCGGAAGCTGAATGCCGGTACGACGCCCGGACGATGCCCGCGGATTCGATCCCGCTCCGGCCACGCGGCCAATGTTATCTTTATGATGTTCATCGAGCGCTGGAAATCACTTCATGGAAGTTCTCAAGAAATTGTTCGAACGGCAGTTTCATGTGCCGGTTGAGCGCGTGGACCCGCTGCAGGGCCAACTTGGAGGCTCGGGACGCAAGATCATCCGGCTTTCCGGTCAGCAGCCGGGCGCAAAAATCAGCGCGATTGGCGTTCTCTATAATGTGCGCGAAGAGAACGTCGCCTTCCTGGAATTTTCCCGCCACTTCCTCCGTCACGGTTTGCCAGTCCCAAAGATTTATGCCGAAGATTTGGACCACGGCGCATATCTCGAAGAAGATTTCGGCGACACCACGCTGTTTGAATTTCTCTCGGAGCATCGCAATGGCGCGACCATCGCTCCCGATGCGGTTGCTGCCTACCGCAAAGTTGTCGCCGTTCTGCCCCGCTTTCAGGTTGAGGCAGGCCGTGATTTGAATTACAAAGTCTGCTATCCGCGCGGCAGTTTCGATCGCCAGTCGATTGCGTGGGACCTGAATTATTTCAAGTATTACTTTCTTCGTCTTGCCGGTGTTCCTTTCAATGAGCAGGCGCTCGAAGACGACTTCAGCCGGCTGACGAAATTTCTGCTAAGCGCCAGCCGGGACTATTTTCTCTATCGCGATTTTCAGTCGCGCAACATCATGCTGCGCGGAATACCTGGCGAAGTACCTGGCGCGGCTCAGCCCTTCTTCCTCGACTATCAGGGCGGCCGCAAGGGCGCGCTGCAATACGATATCGGGTCGCTTTTATATGATGCGAAGGCCGACCTGCCTCCAGATCTCCGCCTGCAACTGCTCGATCACTATCTTGAAAATCTCGGTGGTTTTATCGAGCTTGATCGCGCCGTTTTCATGCAGTTCTACTACGCCTACGTTTATGTCCGCATCATGCAGGCGCTGGGCGCCTACGGCTTTCGCGGATTCTACGAACGCAAAGAGCATTTCCTGCAGAGCGTGCCCTACGCCCTGCGAAACCTGCGCTGGCTGCTGCACAACGTCGAGTTGCCGATCGCCCTGCCGACTTTGATGGAAGCTTTCAAGAGCATGGTGGCGTCCGAAAAATTGCAGGGCTTGTCCTCCGAAGAAAAATCGGCCGACAAGTTGACCGTGCGCATCTTCAGTTTTTCATTTCACAAAGGTCTGCCCCAGGATGACACCGGCAACGGCGGCGGTTTCGTTTTCGACGGACGCTCTTTGCCGAATCCCGGACGCGAAGAGCGCTTCAAAACACTCACTGGCAAAGATGCCGCCGTCATCGAATACCTCAATCAGCAGGAGAGCGTCCACCAGTTTCTCGTCAGCGCCACGGCGCTCGTCGACACCAGCGTGAGCACCTATCGGCGGCGCGGATTCAAGAATTTGATGGTGTCGTTTGGCTGCACCGGGGGCCAGCACCGCAGCGTTTTTCTGGCGGAGCAACTGGCGAAACACTTGCGCAGCCACGCGGGCGTGGAGGTTGCGCTGCATCATCGTGAGCAGCCGCGGTTGAATGGATGAGAACGATTCGATGAGAGCAAGAGCGATGATCCTGGCCGCCGGACTCGGCACCCGCCTCCGCCCGCTGACGGACGATTGCCCCAAAGCGCTCGTTGAAATCAACGGACGTTCGCTGCTCGAGATCGCGCTCCTGCGCCTGCGCAGCTTCGGGGTTCGCGAAGTGATCGTTAATGTCCATCATTTCGCCGACATGGTTGTCGACTACCTGAA
>JAYUJG010000095.1:0-10049 GCA_043765355.1 Acidobacteriaceae bacterium
AAGTTTCCGGGATTAAAGTCGGTATCGTCGGCCGTATCGTCGGTGGGCGGCTCAGCTTGTGTGGTGACGGGCGTTTCGCCCGTTCCAGTTGAGCGCAGCTGGGCAGCGTCGTCGACCGACGCCGCAGCTCCAGCCGCTACGCGCTCTGCAAATTTCCCCGCCAGCATTGCGTGGGCATCTTGTATCAGATCGCGGAAACTCTTCAACGCGGCCAACGCACGCGCGGGCAGCAGTTGCCGCCGAATCGCCTCGCCCAGTGCGCCCCACATCGACAGCCCGGTCTCCAGCGCAAGCCGCTCGATCGTCTCAATCGTCGTCCTGCCAATGCCGCGCACCGGCGTATTGATCACGCGTAGGAGTGAAACCGAATCGTCGGGATTTTGGATGAGCTTTAAATATGAAATGAGATCCTTGATCTCGGCGCGCTCGTAGAACGAGAAGCCGCCGACGACGTGGTATTTCAGTCCGTAGCGCCGCATTGCCTCTTCGAACAATCGCGATTGCGAGTTGGTGCGGTAGAGAACAGCCGCTCGCGGTGTCTCGCCGTTTTCGCCGGCCTGACGCAGGTAGCGATTGATCGTATCGGCGGCGAATAACGCCTCGTTCTCGCCGTCTGGAGCTTCGTAGTATCCGATCTTCGCGCCGCCCTGGCGCGCCGTCCAAAGATTCTTGCCCTTGCGCCGGACGTTGTTGGCAACCACGACCGACGCCGCTTCCAGAATGTTTTGCGTCGAACGATAGTTCTGTTCCAAGCGTACGATCTTTGCTTCGGGAAAGTCGCGCTCAAACTCCAGGATGTTGCGAATGTCGGCTCCGCGCCAGGAGTAGATTGACTGATCTTCGTCGCCGACGGCGCAGACGTTGTGCCGATCACCCGCCAGCAGCCGCATCAATTCATATTGCGGACGATTCGTATCCTGATATTCATCGACCAGCAAGTATTGAAATCGGCGGTTGTAGTATTCGCGAACCGCCGCCACCGATTTAAGCAGGCGCATGGCTTCGAGCAAGAGATCGTCGAAGTCCATGGCATTCGCCTTGCGAAGTTCTTTTCGATACTCTTCGAAAATGTGGGCTATTTTTTCTGTTTTTGGATCCGCCGATTGGAGATACAGGTCTTGCGGCTCGAACATGTGATTCTTGGCCCAAGAGATTCGCGACAGGACATTGCGCGGAGTCAGTTGCTTGTCGTCGAGTCCCATGCGACGCATGATGCCCTTGACGACTTGCTGCTGATCGTTCTCGTCGTAGATGACGAAATTTTTGGTGAGCCCGATGGGAGGCTGTCCGGGAACGGAAGAAGGAATCCGCAAAGCTTCGATGTCACGCCGCAGCACCCGTACGCAGAAAGAATGGAAAGTAGAAAGCACTGGCTTGGCGACGCTGAGGCCGCCGACGAGTTTGTCGACGCGCTCGGCCATCTCCGAAGAAGCTTTGTTGGTGAAGGTCACGGCGAGGATCGATTCGGGCATCACGCCCATTTTCTCGATGAGGTAGGCGATGCGAAAGGTGATGACGCGAGTCTTCCCGCTACCGGCTCCGGCCAGGATGAGCACAGGACCGTCGGTAGTCTCGACCGCTTCGCGTTGTTGCGGATTTAGTTCGTCCAGGAAAGACAAAAGGGGATGGCTCCGGGTGCGCTAGAGGGATTTTACAGGAAGAAAACAAGGCAGGAATTTGGCCACCGAGACGCATCACAAGGTGATAACTTGCAACTCGAAGTCGCGAAATTCTGACAGCCTGTGGAAGTCACGTCGGTTCGCCGTAATCACTCGAAGTCCAAGTCGGGCCGCGCTCATCGCGATCAACGCGTCATTCGTCAACTTCGCACGGCCTATGGTCTCGTAGTGATACCTCGCCGCCAGGGCTCTTGTCCGGAACGCTCGCGGAATGGTCTAATTAGCTCGGATTGAACAAATGTCGATTAAAGGTCCACTCCCACACCAGCCATAGGCATTCGCTGTCGCCCCGGCAGCACAGGGCTCACTACTCCCGTTTTCGAACGTGATCCTGAACGGCTGAGGCTGAGTTAGCTACTCCCGGGCTCCTGTCGCAGGCACTGCTATAATTAACGATTGCACTCATGAAAAAGAACCCACAAGCAGTCCCAGTCGCGGAAAACACCACTCAAGTTCCAACCCGACGTTTGATCCGCTCCACAACCGTCCTCTGCATTCGTCGCGACGATAAGGTTGTCATGGCGGGCGACGGCCAAGTTACGCTCGGAGAATCCGTGATCAAGCACGGAGCGAAAAAGATTCGCCGACTCTATCAGGACAAGATTCTAGCCGGATTTGCCGGCTCGACGGCCGACGCGTTCACGCTTTTCAGCCGTTTCGAATCGAAGCTGGAGCAGTACCACGGCAACCTCGGGCGCTCCGCCGTCGAACTCGCGAAAGACTGGCGCACGGATAAATTTCTGCGCCATCTCGAAGCGCTGTTGCTTGTCTCGGATAAAGAGGCCACGTTCCTGCTCAGCGGCCAGGGGGACGTCATCGAGCCCGATACGGGGATCGCGGCGATCGGCTCGGGCGGGCCGTTTGCTCAGGCGGCGGCGCAGGCTCTGGCCGATCACACCAAACTGTCGGCACGCGAAATTGCGGAAGAAGCCATGAAGATTGCCAGCCGCATGTGCATCTATACCAATGACAGGATTACGATTGAGGAGCTGTAGGGATCGCGTAGGGACAGCCGCCCTCGGCTGTCCAAGCCGGGTCGAAGACCCGGTTACTTCACATCGTTGAAGTCGAGCTGCGCTCGACGGGACAGCCGAGGGCGGCTGTCCCTACGCGAACATTTATGGCCATTTATCTACCCGGAACCGCCGAAGAAGAACAAGTCACGCTTGACGAATTGACGCCGCGCGAAATTGTCACCGAGCTCGACAAGTACGTTGTCGGACAGAAGGACGCGAAGCGGGCCGTATCCATCGCGCTGCGCAACCGCATGCGCCGGCAGAAGCTCGCGCCTGAAATGGCCGAAGAGGTCATGCCGAAGAATATTCTGATGATCGGCCCAACTGGCGTCGGCAAAACTGAAATCGCGCGCCGCCTGGCCAAGCTCGCCAACTCGCCGTTTCTGAAAGTTGAAGCGTCGAAGTTTACCGAAGTCGGCTACGTTGGCCGCGATGTCGAATCGATGATTCGCGATCTGGTGGAGATTGCGATCGAGATGATCCGCGAAGAACGGCTCGAGGATGTCGCCGACAAGGCCGAACTGAACGCGGAAGAACGGCTGCTCGATATTCTTTTACCGCCTATCACGCCGCGACCCAGCGATTCCGCCGCTCCCAGTGCTACCGGAGGCGTCGTCATTGATGCCAGCACGACCCTGACCGAATCCTCCAGCCGCACGCGAGAGAAACTTCGACAGCAATTGCGCGAAGGCAAACTTGACGACCGCACTGTCGAAATCGAAACGCGCGAGCGCAATTTTCCGTTGTTCGAAATCATCTCGAACCAGGGCGTTGAGGAAATGGACGTCAATCTCAAGGACATGTTGCCCAACATCTTCGGGCAGCGCACCAAGAAGCGGAAGATGAAGGTCAACGAGGCTTTCGAATATCTGATCCAGGAAGAAGAGCAGCGCCTGATCGACATGGAGCAGGTCACGCGCACTGCCATCGATCGGGTGGAGAACTCCGGCATCATTTTTCTCGACGAAATCGACAAAATCGCGGGCCGTGAAAGCGGCCATGGGCCTGACGTTTCGCGCGAAGGCGTGCAGCGCGATATCCTGCCGATCGTTGAAGGCACCACTGTCAGCACGCGCTATGGCATGGTTCGCACCGATCACATCCTGTTCGTCGCGGCGGGCGCGTTTCACGTTTCGAAGCCGAGCGACCTGATTCCGGAACTGCAAGGGCGGTTCCCGATTCGGGTGGAATTGCAGTCACTCACGATGGAAGATTTCGTTCGTATTCTGACCGAGCCGAAGTCGTCGCTGACGCGGCAGTACATTGCGCTGCTCGAAACCGAAGGCGTGAAGTTGGAGTTCACTCCTGACGCGCTTGAAGAAGTGGCGCGCTTTGCGTTTCGCGTGAACGAAGGCACGGAGAACATTGGGGCTCGCCGTCTGCACACGATCATGGAGCGCGTGCTCGACGAGATCAGCTTTGAAGCGCCGGAAAAGAAAGGCCAGGGGTTCACCGTCGACGCGGCCTATGTGCAGAAAATGCTGAGCGAGATTGTGAAAGATCAGGATTTGTCAAGATACATACTGTAGAAAATCTTTAAGCACGGGGTACACGGAGTTACGCAGGGGAAATTCATGGTTTCTCTTTGTAACTCCGTGTACCCCGTGGTTGTCTTTTGTTTTGTTTTTTTGCAATTCGGCGAAAATGACATCCATCGACCGCACCCGCCTACAATCCCTGATGGAGCGCGAGCAAAAGCGCTTCGTCGACGAACGCCCCAAATCGAAAGCCATCTACGAACGCGGTAAGAAGTCGCTGCTCTCCGGCGTCCCCATGAACTGGATGGTGAAGTGGGCCGGGGCGTTTCCTCCGGTGGTCCGCGAGGCCTATGGGGCGCACTTCTACGACGTGGACGGACATCGCTACGTTGACTTCTGCCTCGGGGACACGGGAGCGATGACTGGACATTCGCCTTCCGCGACCGTGAAAGCTATCGAGGAGCAGATGAAGCGCGGCATCACGCTCATGCTGCCGTTTGAAGACGCCGTGTTCGTTGCCGAAGAATTGCAGCAGCGCTTCGGCTTGACCTACTGGCAATTTGCGCTGACGGCGACGGACGCGAACCGCTTTGTGATTCGACTCGCACGCCAGATTACGGGCCGTTCGAAAATCCTGGTTTTCAATTGGTGCTATCACGGCACGGTCGATGAAACTTTTATCACTCTTTATCCCGACGGTACATCCGGAGCGCGGCGCGGCAATATCGGCCCGCCAGTCGATCCTTCGGTGACCACACGGGTGGTGGAGTTCAACGACATCCCGGCCCTCGAACAGGCGCTCGACCACGGCGACGTTGCCTGCGTGCTGGCCGAGCCTGCTTTAACTAACGTCGGCATCGTGCATCCCGCGCCCGGATACCATCAGGCGCTGCGCGAACTCACACGCAAGTACGGTTCGCTGCTCATCATCGACGAGACGCACACGATTTGTGCGGGCCCCGGCGGCTATACACGCGCCGAGAACCTCGACCCTGATTTTCTCGTCTTCGGCAAACCGATCGCCGGAGGCCTTCCCGGCGCTGCCTACGGCTTCACACAAAAAGTTGCCGACATGATTCTCGACCGGCACAGCCTCGAAGACTGCGACACCGGCGGCATTGGAGGGACCCTCGCCGGCAACGCTTTGTCGCTCGCCGCGATGCGTGCCACGCTCACAAGAGTTTTGACCAAAGAGGCCTTCGAGCGCATGATCCCGATGGCCGAGCGCTGGACGGCTGGCGTGCAAAAAGTGATCGAGGACTACGGCCTCCCCTGGCACGTCACCCGCCTGGGATGCCGCGCCGAATACTTGTTCACGTCCAACGAGCCGAAGAATGGAACCGAAGCCCACGACGCCATGGATTTCGAGCTTGAACGCTTCATGCATCTCTATGCGATGAATCGCGGCATTCTGCTGACGCCCTTTCACAACATGGCGCTGATGTCGCCCGCCACCGCGCCTGAGGACGTCGATTGTCACAGCAGAGTCTTCCGCGAAGCGGTTCGCGAGTTGGCAGGATGAGCTCGCGTGGGCGCGGGCGACTCGCCCGCGCTGCCTCTGATAGTCTTGGTTTTCCCGCATGAGCCCGTATCTGAGGACGCTCGTCGTGCCGACCGCGCTCTGCCTGCTGCTCGCCGGTTGCGCGCAGACCGGGCCGCCGCTTCCGCCCTCGCTCGAACTCCCGAAACCGCCGACGGATCTGCGCGCCAGCCGCAAAGGCAATCGCGTCACCCTGACGTGGAGCGAGCCCACGCGCACGACCGACCGCCAGAGCGTGCGCTACGTAGGCCCGACCCTGGTGTGCCGCAGTCTCGACGCTGAAATCTCGGGGTGTGGGAATCCAGCAGCCATGGTGCCGGCACCAGCCGCGGCTCCGCAAAAATCAGCAGCCGAACGCCCCACCCCGCAGACCTACACCGACACGTTACCCCTTACGCTGCAAAAACAAGGCGCGTCCGCCGAAATCAACTACGCGGTCGAGGTCTTGAACCGCAATGCTCGGGGCGCGGGACTATCGAATCGCGTGCGCGTGCCGGCCGTAACTACAATTCCACCGCCGGAAGACCTGGCCACGCAGCTGGGCGATGACGGAGTGGTGCTTACCTGGACCAGCACAGGCGCGCCACGGAATTCGTCCGGCGTGGAACATCGATATCGAATTTATCGTCGAGAGGAAGGCGCCGGCAAAGATGCGATCGCGGGCGAAGTTCCCCTGGGAGAACCCGGTCCGGCGCATTTCACCGACTCCGGCCTCGCATGGGAGAAGACCTATCTCTACCGCGTCACCACCGTAAGCGTTGTGAAGCGCGCGGACAGCGAGATCCAGATTGAGGGAGACGACACTGCGCAAGTGCGCGTCGTCGCGCATGACATTTTTCCGCCATCGATACCCGTTGGACTACAGGCCGCGTACTCGGGAGAGGGACAAAAGCCGTTTATCGATCTCATCTGGGCTCCGGTGACGAACACCGATCTGGCGGGATACAACATCTATCGCGGCGAAGCGAGCGGCACCGCGATCAGGCTCAATAACGATCTTGTGAAATTGCCGTCCTACCGCGACAGCACCGTTGCCTCAGGCAAAACCTACATATTTTCTGTATCCGCTGTTGATGTGCGCGGGAACGAAAGCAAACCTTCCGAAGTGGCTAGCGAATCGGTTCCGTAGTTTGCTGCTCGACGCTTTCAACAGCAATCGTACAAACATGCTTTGGGCTTCGGGCTAGGAGCCGCGAGCAAGCTGTTGAGTTCTGCTCACAGCTCGCGGCTTATGGCTCGAAGCGCTTTTGGGTTGAGTTCTCGCCGCGCCACAGACTCCAGAATTTTCCTTCGCGCTCGAAGCGTCGTGTGTTTAGATATTGCTCTGATGAAATATTGCCGATTCCAGCTCAACGGTGGTGCTCACTACGGACTGGTCGAGTCCGTCGCGGGCAACGAAGAAATTACCCGCCTTCTGCTCCAGCCGCCGCAGAGTAGCGGTGGCGACGTCGAAGGGCTCCCCAGCCGCCGGATGGACCGCATCCCGCTGTCGCAGGGGGCGCTGCTGGTGCCGGTGCAGCCATCGAAAATCGTGTGCGTCGGCCGCAACTATCGCGAGCACGCCGCCGAGCTCGGCAATGAAGTTCCACAAGAGCCGCTTCTGTTTTTCAAGCCGCCGTCTTCCCTGCTGGCGCCGGGCGGAACCATTCTTCGTCCGAAAGTTTCCGAACGCACGGACTACGAAGGCGAACTGGGCGTCGTGATTGGCCGGCGCTGCTCCCAGCTTTCCGAGAGCGACGACGTCCGCCATTACATCCTCGGCTATACCTGCGTGAACGATTTCACCGCTCGCGATCTGCAAAATAAAGACGGCCAGTGGACCCGTGCCAAAGGGTTCGACACGTTCTGCCCGGTCGGACCCGTGGTTGCCGACGGCCTCGATCCGTGGGCCGGCGTCCAGGTCGAAACCAGGGTGAATGAGGGCGTGAAGCAGTCCGGCACTACGTCGGATTTCATTTTCCCGCTCGATGTGGTCATACGTTACATCTCACAGGTCATGACCCTCGAACCCGGAGACCTGATTGCCACCGGCACGCCGAAAGGCGTGGGGCCGGTTGTGGCAGGCGATGTCGTGGAAGTGTCGATCGCGGGCATCGGGAAGCTGCGAAATCCGGTGTATGATCAATCGTAATTTGGAGAATGAACGAATGGAAAACTCCCAGCAAGTGTTCGATCTGCTACAGGCAGGCGATGCGGACGGCCTTAGGCGGATTCTGGAACAAGAGCCCGCCTCTTCCGACGCTCGCGACGCAGCCGGCGTCAGCCTGCTCATGCATTCCCTCTATCGCGGACGCCGCGACCTGGCCGAACTGATTGCTAGTAAGAAGAGGGTGCTCGATATTTTTGAGGCCACTTCGCTCGGCCGTCTCGAACGCCTGAAGGAGTGCATCCGCGATGCCGCAGTCAATTCACATTCCAAAGACGGCTACACGGCCCTGCACTTCGCCTGCTTTTTCGGCCAACCGGAAGCTGCACGTCTGTTAATTGAAAACGGGGCCGCGGTTGACGCCGTCGCGGCAAATCCGATGCAGGTTATGCCGCTACACTCCGCTGCCTCGGCGCGCAACCTGGAAGCTGTGCGCCTCTTGCTTGAACATGGAGCTCCCGTCGACGCCCGGCAGCATGGAGGTTGGGTGCCGATCCACGAAGCCGCGCAGAACGGAGATCGTCCGATGGTGGAGCTTTTGCTGAAGCACGGGGCGGATCCCAAACTGGTCAACGATGAGGGCAAGACTCCAGCCATGGTGGCCCGAGAGAAGGGCCACGACGAGATAGCCGCGCGATTGGCCAGATAGCCTACGCTCGGCCTATCTTGTTCTTATCATTGCCCTTAAGGACTCAAGTTTCATCGCCAGATGGGCCGCCCGGTGCCAGTTCGTTTTATCACGTTACCCACGACTTAACTCTTCGGAGCTTGCTTCCCGAAGCGCGCATCAAACCGTCTATAATTACGTAACTGTTTTCGGGCGGAGAGCCCCCAAAGAAGATCAACCTATGTCGACGAAGTTGAAGATCACTGTCATCACCGGTTCGCTAGCGGTTCTGCTGTTCACCATTGTTGGCAGTTTCGTCAATGTTCGCGCCAATTCGAATGACGGCGCGTATCGCCAGATCTCCGTATACAGCGAAGTGCTGTCCCGCATCCGCCTGGAATATGTCGAGGAGCCCAACATCACTGGCGTCACCGAGGGTGCGCTGCACGGACTGCTGGAGTCGCTCGACGCCAATTCCAGCTACCTGTCGCCGGCTGAGTACAAGCATTACAAGACGATGAAGACCGACGGCAAGGCGGATATCGGCGCCACCGTATCGAAGCGCTTCGGATACGCCGCCGTGGTTTCGATCATCCCCGGTGGACCGGCCGAAAAGGCTGGGATCGACAACTCCGATATCATCGAGTCGATCGAAGGCAAGAGCACGCACGACATGTCTCTGGCTCAGATTCGTGGCCTGCTGTCGGGCGAAGTTGGTTCCACGATTACGGTCGCGGTGGTCCGCCCGCGGAAAGCGGAGCCGCAGAAGATTGTCGTCACGCGCGACATGGTCACGATTCCGCCGGTTGCCGAAAAAATGCTCGCTGACAACGTTGGCTACATCAAAGTTGACGCTTTCCCCGAAGGCGAGGCCCAGGAGATTGCCGGTAAGATTCGCGATCTGCAGAAGCAGGGAGCGAAGAAGCTCGTGCTCGATCTGCGAAACTCGGCCAGTGGCGCGGAGTCTGAGGGTGTTTCCGCAGCCAATCTTTTTCTTGACCACGGCACCATCACGTATCTGCAGGGGCAGAAGTATCCGCGGCAGGCTTTCAACGCCGATCCTGCCAAGGACATCACGAAGCTTCCCGTGGCTGTACTGGTGAATCGCGGCACGGCTGGGCCGGCTGAACTCGTGGCGGCGGCGATTCTCGAGAACGCTCGCGGCGATGTTGTGGGAGACAAGACGTTCGGCGACGGCTCGGTGCAGAAGCTGATTGAAATGCCGGATAACTCGGCGCTGATTCTTTCTGTTGCGAAATACTATTCGCCGAGCGGAAAAGCGATTCAGGATGCGGCCGTTACGCCCAATGTCTTGATCGCAGACGTTGCGGAAGACGACGGCGGATTGCCCGACGAAGACGCCGCTACAACGACCGGCGACAAGCCCACCGACAAGAAAGAAGAAAAGCCGAAGAACCAGATCGACGAGCAGCTCAACAAGGCGTTGGAAGTGTTGAAGAATCGGGAATCGAAGGGATAACGAGATTCTCCGTAGTCGGAAAAGCCTCGCCTCGCGCGGGGCTTTTTCATTGGAGATCGCTTAGTGCGGTCAATGAGTGTAATCGCGATGTTACGTCAACTGA
>JAYUJG010000096.1:0-4709 GCA_043765355.1 Acidobacteriaceae bacterium
GCCGACCATCCGGGAGTTTAGTGATGAGAAGGGCGTTTATCGGTACTGATCTAGGGCCGAGTCGTCCGTGATTCGAGCGGAATCAGCCCATTCAACTTCCCAGAAGCCGACTTATCATTAACCAATCCGGGAACACTTCCTCAAACGCCGTTTGTGGACAACATTAGCGCAGCCAACACTTATCGGGGATCAGCGCACAACTGCAAACATGCACCCGAACGGACGGAACTGATGGAGGGTCTTCACCCCAGCGTTCCAAAGGCCCGCGAGACAAAGCGTAAGCAATCAATACGCAGAAGCAATCGGCTCCCCGCCCAATAGGCGCAAATCTAGCTCGTGGTCACTCTGCACTGCTTTCGATCTACGACTTTGGTCGTAGGCTGCTCCCACCTCTATGACATTGCCCCTAATGGCGCTTCTTCCTGATACTCGAGTTCAGACTTCCAATCGTCGCGCCGGGGACATTTCGCCGAACAGGCGGCCGTCCAAGGGGTTCATAAATGTTCCGATTAGGGCGAGTACACGGCAATCTTGACGACAAGTCGAGCCTCAGGCCGCGACTTCTGTCTGCTGCACTTGTATTGGGCGGCTTGGCAGTCGGCGCGATTGTTTGGCAGTGGGACTCCGTACTTGCAAGGCATCTCCCGAACCAAAGTACGCTGGTCTCTTATCTCCGGGCTGACGGTGTGGTGGGTCCGCTGTCGTGCGTCCTGGCTCAGTTCCTTCAGGTGGTCATTTTTATAATACCGGGCGAAGTCACGCAATTGGCAGCTGGCTATGTGTTCGGAGCAGGATGGGGATTCCTGTATGCGGCCATCGGCATCCTCCTCGGATCAGCATTCAATTTCTACTTTGGACGTGTGGCGGGGCGCTCGATCCTCCGGCACTTCCTGAGCGCCGTCACGCTCGACAAAGTGGCGCGGGTTCTGAACAGTAATAAAGGGAAGGTTGCACTCTTTGTGTTGTTCCTGCTTCCGGGAACACCTAAAGATGCGATGTGTTACGCACTGGGCTTGTCCACCATGAGCGTGACTGAGTTTGTGATAATTACCGGCCTGGCGCGCACCCCAGCATTATTGGCTAGCATATTGATTGGGGCGTATGCATCGAGCCGTGACTACACCTCCATGCTTCTCGTCGGTGTGGCAGTAGTGCTTGCGGTTGGAGGTTGCTATTTGTACGAGCGGAACCGGAACCGAGCCCTCCGCGAGCGTGGGAGTCCGGCAGCCGACTGAGAGGAATGCAAAGCCTGCGCTCACACGATTCGAAGGTTATTATCATGCTCATGGGGCGCGGAATTCGTCTTTGGATCATTGCAGCGTCGGGGGTCGGACTTGTCACACTGGGCGCTGTAAGCTGGTTGTCCTACCGCAATACCAAAGAGCTTGTTGCCGCCAATCAGCGGCTCGTACAGGCGCACAAACTGATTGAGGACCTGACTGCTTTGCACGTGCTCTTGGACGACGCCGAGTCGAGTTGCCGGGGCTATGCCTTGAGCGGGAAGGCCGAATATCTGAAGCCGTATGACGCTGCGCTTGCCCAGCTGGACGTCGCAATGCAGGTTCTTCGCTACGATCTTGCGGCTGATTTGAATCGTTCCAGGCAGTTTCAAGAGCTGCAACCGCTCATTCAGGCTCGACTGGAAGCGATGAAGGATCTTGTGGAGGCGCGGCGGGGGGGCGGGTTCGAGGCCGCCGTCCAGGTAGTCCAATCGGATCGCGGCAAGAAGCTAACGGATGAGATCCGGCAACGGATTTCAGTCATGCAAACAGAAGAGCACAACGATCTGCTAGACCGAGAGCGGGAGTCGAGAGACCGTGTGCGTAGCACTATTTTCGCGGTAGGACTGACGTGCCTGCTCGGTATCGCGTTGCTGCTCACTGCCTCGGTCGTAATTTACCGGTTAAACCGGCAGAGCGAGAACGACCACATTGCCCTGCAAAATGCGGAAAGGATTCAGCGCACCATCCTGAACAGTGCCGCCTACAGCATGATCTCCACCGACACCGCTGGTGTGATCCTTACGCTCAATGCAGCGGCAGAAAAATGGCTCCAATACAAGGGATCAGACTTAATGGGAAGCAGTGTCTCAAGCGTCCACGATGCCTGCGAGCTGCAATCGCGCGGTGACCAGTTGACACGGGCGATGGGCATGATTGTGCCAGGTGATTATCATGCGTTAGTCATAAAAGCCAGCTATGGAGTGGCGGACGAGTTCGAGAGCACCTATGTTCGGAAAGACGGCACGCGGTTCCCAGTTTCGCTGTCGGTAACGGCGCTGCGGGGCGGGGGGAACGATTTGGCCGGATACCTCATGATCGCTACGGATCTCAGCGAGCAACGCGCGATTGAGAAAATGAAAGACGAGTTTGTCTCGGTGGTCAGCCATGAACTGCGGACTCCCCTGACTTCCATCAAAGGAGCGCTTGGCCTGTTGGCTGGTGGCGTCACCGGAGTGTTGCCGCCGAAGGCTGCGGAAATGGCGCAGGTCGCGCTCAGCAATGCCGACCGGTTGAGCCGCTTGGTGGATGACATTCTCGATCTGCAACGCATTGAATCCGGGCGGATTACCATGGAAAAGCAGCTGTGCAACGTGGCTGATCTCATGAAAGAATCGGCCGAATCAGTACGCGTGGTCGCCGAAGGCGAAGGAGTCACGATCGCGCCAGTTCCATTGTCCGCCCCAATCCGAGTTGATCCGGGACGAATTGTCCAGGCTCTGGTCAATCTACTCGGGAATGCAATCAAGTTTTCACAGCGCGGTGGCCGGGTTGAGTTTGGTGCAGAGCGGACTGGCAGCAGCGTCGTCTTTAGTGTCAAAGACGAAGGTCGGGGCATCCCAAGGGACAAGTTGGAAAGCATTTTCGAGAGGTTCGAGCAGGTGGACGCTTCCGACGCACGAGAAAAGGGTGGCACCGGTTTGGGGTTGGCGATTGTTCGCAGCATCGTGCAGCAACATGGCGGCCGCGTCTGGGCGGAGAGTGAACTCGGGCGCGGCAGCACATTCTATGTTCATCTGCCGCTACAGGAAACCGATTGGCAAGCCGCAAACTAGACGAAGTCGCTTATGGCCAAGACTCTGCTGGTGATCGACGATGATCGCGATATTCGAGAAGTCGCGAAGACCAGTCTGGAACTGGTCGGCGGTTTCACCGTCCTCGTGGCCGATTCGGGCCTGCGTGGCGTGGCCGTTGCGCAAGAGGCAAGACCCGACGCCATCATCCTGGACCTCATGATGCCCGACTTGGATGGTCAGCAAACCCTCGCTCAACTCAAACTCGTCCCTGAGACGGCTTGCATTCCGGTGATCATGCTGACGGCGAAAGTGCAGGCGAACAAGCAGGAGCTCCTGGGCAAAGGGGCTGCCGGCGTCCTTGTTAAGCCTTTTGATCCGATGCAATTATCCAACCAAGTTTGCGAGATACTGGGTTGGGGTGTAACCGGGAAGGGTACTGGCGAGAGTGACACGGCAGAAGACTGAAGACGAAGTTCGCTCGGCACTGGAGAAAGTCTGGCTCAACAGCAGGCCTGAGGCACTAGGGCGGCTGGCAACGCTGGAACTGTTTTTGGAGAACTTGCGTTCGGGTGATCCGGACCAGGAGTCGCGGGAGAGAGCCCTGTCTGCGGCCCACCGACTTTCGGGCGCGCTTGGGATGTTTGGATTCGGCGAGGCTTCTTCCTGTGCCGCCGAGATCGAGGCGTTGCTGTGTGAGGGGCCAACGCCGGACGTTGTGACGACGGCGAAGCTGGTGGACCGCTTGCGAAGCCTGCTCGAAGGCACGCAAGCGCCGAACAGAACACTGGAGAAGCGCGATTCATGAAGCGTGCAACTGCTGAGCCGAACCTGGTTACGGTTTTGATTGCCGATGATGATCCCATTGTGCGGCAGGCGGTGCGTTCCGTTCTCGACGTTTCAGGCGGTTTCAAAGTCGTGGGCGAAGCGGAAGACGGGAAAATGGCTGCCGAGCTCGTAAAAAAAACCACGCCCGAGGTCTTGCTTCTGGACCTGCTTATGCCCAACCTGCCGGGGCTGGAGGCACTGCGAGCGATCACTACGGCGGGTGCGGAGGTTCGGACCATCCTGTTGTGCTCAGCCATCACTACCAAGCAGGTATTGGAGGCACTACAACTGGGAGCGCGCGGAGTAGTGCTGAAGGGCAGAGTGGCGGAGCTGATTCCTGCGCTTGATGCTGTGATGAAGGGCGAGTACTGGATCGAAGGCCGAAGTGTTTCGAACGTTGTGCAGGTTGTGCAACAGTTGACCGAAACAAACCGGCAACCGGCCCAACCTCAGAACCGATTCGGGTTGACCGCCCGCGAAACGGAGATCATCTCGTTTATCACGCAGGGCTGCATGAACCGCGACATCGCCGACTCGCTCTCCATCACCGAGGAGACGGTGAAGCGCCATCTAACCAACATCTTCAACAAGGTCGGGATGTCGAACCGCCTCGAACTGGCCCTGTTTGCCATTGAGCACGGGTTAGTTCGAAAGTGAGTTCGCTGCGGGTTGCGCGCTTCGTGGCGACTGACGTGTCTTGATCAGCTTGTCAGGGTCGTAGCCTGCAGCCCGAATTTGCTCTTAAGAGTTCCTTGTAGGTCGTTGCGTCCATATCTGGCGTGCGGCTCAGAATCCAGAGATATTTCCGGTTCGGCTCTCCAACAATGGCGTAGCGATAGTCGGGGCTAAGCCCGATGATCCAGTAGTC
>JAYUJG010000097.1:0-2226 GCA_043765355.1 Acidobacteriaceae bacterium
ACTTTTAGATGCCGACCCGAATGTGATTCAGACTGCTCTCGGGAACGGACGCCTGACCGAGGCGCAAGTGATGCAGGCGCTCCTGCGACATGATGCCCCCGCGGCTTTCGTAATTGCCGTGTGTCAGCATCCGAATTGGTCGGTGCGGCATGAAATCCGCCTAGCTGCTTTGCGCAACGAGAAGACTCCTCTCGGCGCGGCGCTGCGATTCGCTCATGGTCTGTCTCCGCGCGAGTTGCGGGAAGTCTTGCACGGTTCCTCCCTCGCGCCCGCCATCAAACAGACATTGCTGAAAGAACTGGAGCAGCGCCGTGCCTAACCAACTCCTCGACAGGCTACCCATCGCCGAAGCTCACAGAGTGTGGCTGACCGAAGCCTTCGATGTCGGCTGGCAGGAAGTTTCCCGGCCTGCGGCGATCGGCTGGGTTGCGTTCTATGTTGTCTTTCTCATCTACGCTGCCGTCAGCCATGGCGGCTTTCTCTTGATCGACTCGGCGAATCTCGTGGTCCACGAAGCCGGTCACCTGCTGTTCAGCTATCTCGGACAGACGCCTTGTCTCTGGGGAGGTACCATTTTTCAGTGGGCGGTCCCACTGCTGCTCGCCGTGTATTTCTTCACGCAGCGGCAAACCACTGCCTTCGCGTTCAGTCTCTTTTTCTTTTTCGAGAACTGGCTCTACACCGCAACCTACATGGCCGATGCTCGCGCGATGGAATTGCCTCTCGTTACCGTCGGCGATCCGGAACTTGCTGAGCACGATTGGAATGCGATCTTCCGGTCGTTAGGAGTGTTGGACTACGACACGACGATTGCAGGGATCGTCCGCTTCGGAGGCTGGTGCGGAATGATTGGCGTGGTTGTGTGGCTGGTCTGGCGAGCCACACGAGCCAGAGTTTCTTCGCTGGACCTCGCGTCCTAGGATCGAACCAAAACTCTGGCTTGAGCATCATAAAAGATGCCATTGTTGTTGCCCGAAGTGGTTTCGGAACAACCCGTCGCCGCGCGGTGTCTATAATCATGGGTGAACGTATTTCCTCTCGAAGGTGATTGCATGAAGAGTACTGTTTCGCTGTTCGTGGCGGTAGGATTCTTCCTGTTTCCTCTTTCTTTACTCGCTCAAAGCATCTCAGCGCGAGACGAGATGGATCAGGGCGTAAAGGCGTTCAGACAAGCGCATTTCGAAGATGCCATAGCGTATTTCAAAACGGCCATCGAGGCCGACCCGAAGTTACTCATTGCCCGTATGTATCTGGCGACAGCCTACTCGCAGCAGTACATTCCGGGATCGGACGATCCTGAGAATATTCGGATCGGCAATCTTGCCATCGAGCAATACAAGAAAGTGATTGACTCAACCGACCCCGCGCCGTCGAACCCGCAGCGGATGAACAGCGTCAAGGGTGTGGCTGGGTTGTATCTTCAAATGAAGAAGTGGGACGACGCGAAGCAATTTTACCAAGAAGCGAGTGCAATGGATTCCGCGGACCCGGAACCCCATTACAGCATCGGCGTAATCGATTGGACTCGGAGCTACCAAACGCGCGCTGAGGTTCGCGAAAAGCTTGGAATGAAACCGGGAAATTCGCTCATTCACAACGCTTCTTGCTGGCAGGTGAAGAGTCAGAACGAATTGATCGTAAAGGACGGTATAGCGGAGCTCACCGAAGCGCTCAAGTTGCGCCCCGACTACGACGATGCCATGGCTTTCTTGAATCTCATGCTAAGGGAACGGGCGGACCTTCAGTGCGACGACGACAAAGCTTCCAACGCAGACCTCAACGCCGCGGACAAGTGGATAGATCTAAATCTGGCGTCCAAGAAAGCGAGGATTGCGCAGCCGGATTCCGGCACAAGCGCCGAGCCGCAAAACAAGTAATCCATATCTACTTCCGCCCCGAGAACCCCGCCCCCAGCGCGTAATCTCCCAGCGGCCCGAACGTGCGCTTCTCCGTATAGAGCCGCCATCGGTGCCAGACAATTCTCAGACTAGCCATCACGGGAATCGACAGATAGACGCCAAGTACTCCCGCGAGTTCGCCGCCTGCCAGCACTCCGAAAATCGCGGCTAGCGGATGCAGTTCCATGCGTTCGCCCATGATTTTCGGCGAGAAGACGTAGTCCTGCAGCACGCGCCAAACTCCCAGAAACGCAACCAGGCCAAGCCAGTTCTGGTATCCGAGAAGCAGAGCAATGCCCAGAATTAGAACAGCGGCAACCAGCGGTCC
>JAYUJG010000098.1:0-4532 GCA_043765355.1 Acidobacteriaceae bacterium
GACCTGCACGACCGTCGGAACCAGCAGAACGAACAGCACCACTCCGAACAGAAACCAGAACAGAGCGATGATGCCTTGCGCCTGGCGGTATGCAATCCACATGCACCCGAGCGCGAGAAAGCTGTCCAGAACGAGGATCGATCCGGAAAGGCTCAGGCCTTTCTGTCCCGTTCCGAGGATCAGGAAGCCGATCCCCTGAGCGGCCATGAGCGCAAGGAAAATGGCGCCTACAATCCAAACTCGACGCCGGCGTGCGATGCCTCTCAGGCTGGCGACGGGAAGGGTATCAAAATGGACTGCCGTAGTCATTCGTTGTCGAGAGACACTCCAGCCTCAATGGGTAAAGATCGGCAGAGCGCGAAAACACTCCAGTGTTAGGCATCGAGTGAGCGCTCGACAAAGATTACGCCTGACCTGGATATGCGCGGCCCAGGTTTACTCGGCCCAGGTTTACTCGGCCCAGGTTAGCGCCCAAAGAACGGGCGCGAACCTGGGGCACCGTCAGGCAGTTCATGACTTTCGTAATCCCCTTGTGGGGGAAGCGCGTTGCTGCTGCGGCGGGCGAATCCTAGAATCAAAGCGGAACTCTCTTGTCTTAAGAACCACCCATGCCCGAAAATCCTCATCGTGCCGAAGTAGCGCGCCGCGTCGAAAAAGCGGAAAAGCTGTTGCAAAAAGGCAAGACGGCGGATGCGCTGGCGGAATACCTGCAAATTCTGGAAGCGGATCCGCAAAACGACAATGTGCGGCAGATGGCGGCGGAGCTGTGCCTCTCATTAAATAAGGGAGCGCAGGCGGTGAAGCTGTTGGCAGAGCTATTTGAGCGGCAGGTATCGGCGAACGATGCGACGCGGGCGAGCCTCACTTATAAGAAGCTGGCGCGCTATGCCAATCCCACCTGGGAGCAGAAGGTGAGGTTCGGGCAGCTACTGGAGCAATCGAACAAGAAGCTGGCGATTGGGACGTACGAAAACGCACTGGAAGACTTGCAGCGCCGGAGCAAGAAAGAAGAAGGGTTGCTGGTCCTGCGGCGGATCGTGAATCTGGAGCCATCCCAGCAAAACCACTTACGAGTGGCGGAATTGTCCGCGGAACTGGGCGAGCATGTAATGGCCGCGCAGGCGTTCCTGCAGTTGGCGGAGTTGGCGGAAACGGCGGGAGGAAATGCCGGCTCGTGGTTTGAGCGGGCCTACACGGAAAATCCGACGGAGCCGAAAATTGCGCTGGCCTATGGCAAGAGCCTGCTGGCGCGGGGGGAGGCGGGGGCGGCGATATTTATTTTCGAGCCGCTGGTGCAAACCGGAGACGCCTCGGTCGAGCTGCGCGATTTGTATGCGCAGGCGCTGATGACCGCGGATCGGTGCGTGGAAAGCGAGCCGCTGATCTGGCAGATGTTCGAGCTGAATCCCGCGCGCATGCACCAGGTGGTGGGCCTGATTGGAAAGATGATCGACTCCGAACTGGATGCGGAGGCGGTCGCGCTGGCGCGGAAACTGGAATCTTTCCAGCGGCGGCGTGGCGAACGACGATCGTTCATCACCACGATGCAGGAACTGCTGGCGTCGCATCGTCCGTCGGCGGAAATGCTGGAATTTCTGGCGGAACTGTTCAACGCGTCGAACCGTGAGACGGATTATGCCCAGGCCCTGCTGAAGCTGTTCGATCTCTACTGCGCGAAGCATGACTATCAGAAAGCGGGCGAGTGTCTGGATCGGGCGGCGGAAGTGGATCCGTATGAGCCCGGACATCAGAAGCGGCTGGAGGCGTTGCGGGGCAAGATCGACGACCAGCGCTTTAATGTGATCGCATCGCGATTTACGGCGGTGAAAAAAGAAGAGCAGGCGGTGAAAGCTCCGGAACCGACATTGGGAGCGGCGGCACTGCAGGACTTGATGTTGCAAGCCGAGATTCTGGTGCAATATGGAATGCGCTCGAAGGCGATCGAGCGGTTACAGCGAATTCAGGAACTGTTTCCGCGCGAGGAAGAGCGGAACCAGGACTTGCAGAAGCTTTATATTGCGGCCGGCGTCGAGCCGCAGTATGCCAAGTCGACGATCCCGTCGGCCCCGGTAGCGACGAGCGCAGAACCAGCGACATCCGCGAGCGCGGCCGCCGATGCGAGTCATGTGGCGGACGTCAGCAGTCTGGCGAAAGTGGCGGAAATCACGCGCAAGCTTTACCACCAGGGGAACGCCGAAGGCGTCTTGAAAACGGCGGCGAACGAAATCGGAGCGAACTGGCGTACGGGACGCTGTATCGCGGCCTTGCGGAAGCCGGGGTTGCCGCCTTCGAGTGTGCAGGAATACCACATGGACGGACTCATCACCGCGAGTTCGGCGGCGTTGGTCAGTCTGGTGGAAACCTTGCAGGATCTGGCCGTAGCGCGAGGGACGGTGACGATTGGCGATGCCAAGAACGCTCCCGAACTGCTGGATGTGCGGGCCGCGATTGAAGAGCTGCAGATTGAGTCGCTGCTGGCGCTGCCGCTGACCGAAGGCAACGACCAGATCGGAGTGCTGATCCTGACCCAGAACAACGCCCGCGTGTGGCAAGCGGCGGAAGTGCTGGTGATCCGGACGCTGAGCGATCAGGTGTTGATTGCGCTCAACAATGCCGGGCTGCGGCGGCTGGTAAAAAATCTATCGGTGACGGATGAGAAATCGGGACTGCTGAAACGCGCTTCGTATCTCGATCTGTTGCAGGCGGAAACGCGGCGCGGCTTGCAGCAGGGGACGTCGGTGACGGTTTTGCTGATGCAGTTTGGACGCCGCGGCGCGATGATCAAGGAGTATGGCGAACAGGCTGTGACGGCGGTGATGGAACAGATCGGGCAGCTTTTTTCGGGAAACATCCGGTCAAACGATCTCGCGTTTCGCTATGAGGCGACGACGGTGGCGCTGGTGCTCGGCGACACGGGCGAAAAGGAAGCATTGCTGGCGGTCGAGAAATTAAAGCGGCTGCTTGGGGAAGTGCGCTTTCCGGGTAAGGACAAGGCGGTCGAGTTTAACGCCGGACTGGCGCAGGCGGTGATGAAGCAGCATTTTGATCCAATTGACATTGTTACCGAAGTCGCGAATCGCGCCGACCACGCGATGGAACTCGCCGTGGCGCAGGGCGCGGGGAGTGTAGTGACGCAGGCGCCGCAGTTCGCGGCATCAGCTGCAGTAGCTTAGGCCTTTTCACCACCGAGACGCCGAGTGCGCCGAGAAAATTTGTAATTTGCGATTTGTAATTTGCAATTTAGAAAGCCCAACGCGCTGTAAACGATATCGAACCCTTCCGCCTCGCGATTCAACATTACAAATTACAGATTGCCAACTACAAATCCCTCCCTGTTAAACTCACAGGTTGGCTTCTGGCCAGCCATCCCTATTTCCTAGGTGGTATTCATGTTGAAACCTGGAGACATCGCCATTGTCAGCGGGGCGCGCACGCCCTTTGGACGCTATTGCGGAAAAATCAAGGACTACACCGCGCAGGAACTGGGCGCGGTGGCGGCGAAGGCGGCGATTGAGCGGGCGGGGGTCGATGCGAAAGAGTTCGATCATGCCGTGTTTGGCAACGCGCAGCAGACTTCGGGCGACGCGTTGTATGGCGCGCGGCACGCGGCGTTGCGTGCGGGATTGCCGATTGAGACTCCGGCGCTGACGGTGAATCGGCTGTGCGGGTCGGGAATGCAGGCAATTGTCAGCGCGGCGCAGATGATCCAGACGGAAGAAGCGAAAGTAGTGCTCGCGGGCGGCATGGAATCGATGTCGCAGGCGCCGTTTTCGATTCGCGGGCGCGATGGGTTTACGCTGGCTCCTGGCGGAAAACTGGAAGATTCGCTGATGGTGGCGCTGCTCGATTCGTATTGCGGCTTGTACATGGCGAATACGGCTGAGTTGTATGGCGAGCAGCAGGGCATCACGCGGCAGGCGCAGGACGAATTCGCGCTGCGCTCGCAGCACGCGGCCGATGAGGCTTATAAGGCGGGGCGTATTCAAGAAGAACTGACGCCGGTGCCGCTGCGGAATTCAAAAGGCGAGACGACGGGAGAGATGCTGACGGAAGATGATCACCGGCGTCCGCAAACGACACTGGAAGGATTGGCCAAGCTGCGGGCGGCGTTTGGGAAAAACGGGACGGTGACGGCGGGGAATGCCAGCGGGATTGTGGATGGTGCGGCGGCGGTCGTGGTGATGTCGCTGGAGCAGGCGCAGAAAAGAAATCTGAGTCCGCTGGGGCGGATTGTGAATTGGGGAATTGCCGGAGTCGATCCGAAGCTAATGGGGCGCGGTCCGGTGCCGGCGACGAAGATTGCGCTACAGCGTGCGGGACTGACGTTGGATTACATCGATCTGATTGAAGTGAACGAGGCCTTCGCGGCGCAGTATCTGGCGGTGGAGAAGGAATTAGGACTCGACCGCGAGAAGGTCAACGTCAACGGTGGAGCGATCGCATTGGGGCATCCGCTGGGGGCGACCGGTACGCGGCTGGTGATCACGCTGCTGTATGAGTTGCGACGGCGGAAGAAGAAGTACGGGCTGGCC
>JAYUJG010000099.1:0-9296 GCA_043765355.1 Acidobacteriaceae bacterium
CTCAGATGCGCGCCAGGAATGGCCGTGGCGTCGGTGTTCAGAGGCCGAGCGAATTTAAGACCGAGCAGGTGGTGGTCATCGAGGTGTGTGACCCAGACGGCCTTGGCCTGCATAACCCGGGAAGAGGTCCTTAAGCCAGCGACTGGGCCGATTGGAGAACTAGGAATTTCCAGCGAAACCAGCGTCGATGTTGGCAAAGAACGGCGAACTACCACCAAAGCACCCCCAGGAGAGACGTTAATGGCAGTGGCAAACTCTAGCGAATCCTTGCCGCTTCCGTCTCTAGTGCGGATAAAAACCGGAATGGCGAGCTGTAACCGAGCCCATTTGCGTTGTTCCTTCTTTGATAACCTGAGGGGCAAGTGTTTTGTCCGCCAACAACTAGGAGTAACACCTTAAATAAAGCACCTTAGGGGCCAAACCTCGGAGAGGGATAAAGTGCGCCGGGATCAGTCCACATCAGGCGACCACCGCGGAGACTACCAAAGAAACGCAGAGGATGAGGGGATTTGGATCCGACCGAAGGTCACAGGATAAAAGTGCAACATTTTTCGCTTCCTGGTCAGTTGGGGACTGTTTCCAATTGACAGTCGGTTGCACGTGACATAGGATCAGGAAATCCCCACGTACTGGACGGTAGTAGAGTCTCCCCCCAATTGGCATTACTTGGTACCTCCATGGCTTCGATTTCGGAAAAAAGCCCAGGCGTGGCCCCTGCTGGCTCAAGATTAAAGGATGGCCAGCCCCTCGCGGCTGCCGGAAGGACTTCGGCGGGCAGTGTTCCTGCGCCCGCGATGAGCGCGGAGAATGTGGATGATCTGGCGCGCGATCTCGAGCTGTTGCGGGATCGCTTTCGCAAGACCACGAACGCGCTGGCCTCGGCGGCGCACGACCTGAAGACCCCGTTGGCGATTCTCAATGGCTACATCGAGCTGTTGCAGAGCCAGAAACTGGGGCCGCTCAATGATCGGCAGCGTGACGTGATGGGCGATATGTTCTTGAGCGGACAGCGGCTACAGCAGTTCATTCAAGACTTCCTGACGTTTAGCGTGCTCGAAATCGGCGAGTTGCGAATGCAGTACATAGAAGGAGACATGAACGCGTGTCTCTCTGAAGTATGCCGGCTGTGGTCGGGGCGATTTCAGGAGCGCGGGTTGGCGCTTTATTTTCTGACGAATGACAAACTGACGCCGTTTGCGTTCGATGGGCCGAAGATTCAGCGAGTGGTTTCGAATCTTTTGGAGAACGCGTCCAAATACACGCCGCAGGGGGGCACGGTCTGGTTACACGCAGAACCGCATATGTGGGAACGCCGCAGCGTGAGCAAGACGGGAGCGGGCGGAGACCGGCGTCGCCAAACGACAAACATTCCGAACGCGGTGAGAGTGAGCGTTGCCGATACCGGACCGGGGATTCGTCCGGAGTTTCATTTGGAAATCTTTGACGATTTCTTTCGTTTGCCTGGGAGCGAATCGGCGGAAGGTATGGGCTTGGGACTCGCCATTGCCCGCCGTCTGCTGCAGGGGATGAGCGGCAAGATTTGGGTGGAAAGCGAGCCGGGGCAAGGTTGCAAGTTTTCATTTCTGATACCGATGAAGCCAATCGTGAGCAATCCGCCGGCGAATTCGAACGGCCATTCGCAGAGTAAACCGCAAAGTGATCAACGAAGAGGATCGAAATGAGCGAAACCGCCAACATTTTGCTGGTGGATGACGAACCGGGGATGCTGCGCTATATCCGCACGCTGCTCGAAGTGGATGAGCACAAAGTTCAAACCGCGAGCACCGGTGAAGAAGCCGTTGAGCACGTGGAAAAAGGATTGCACCCCGACCTGGTGCTGCTCGATCTGCTAATGCCGGGTATCGATGGATTGCAGACTCTGGAAAAACTGCGCCAGCTTAAGCCCGGATTGAAAGTTGTCATGCTGTCGTGCGTGAACGACACGCGCAAGGTCGTCCAGGCGATGCGCCTGGGCGCCGTCGATTATCTGACCAAACCTTTCCAGAAGGCCGAACTTGATGCGGTCATTGGACAGTGCATCGGGACGGCCAAGGGCGAGAGTTATGCCGGCGAGGTTGAAGAACTTTGCGACGACGTATTTTTCGTCGCAGCCAGTCCGGCGATGAAGAAGATTCGCTCGCAGGCGGCGCTCGTTGCCAATGTAGATATCCCAGTGCTGCTGCTCGGCGAAAGCGGCACCGGCAAGGAAGTGCTGGCGCGCCTGATCCACAAGCTTTCTCCGCGTGCGCACCGCACGTTTCTGAAAGTGAATTGCGCCGCAGTGCCGGGAGACCTGCTGGAAAGCGAGCTGTTTGGATACGAAGCGGGAGCTTTTACTGGCGCGAATCATGCCAAGCCCGGCAAGTTCGAGCTGTGCAACAAAGGCACGATCCTGCTCGACGAAATCGGGGAGATGCCGCCGCTTTTGCAGGCTAAACTACTGCACGTTCTACAGGACCAGACATTCTCGCGTCTGGGCAGCCGCACGATGGTCAAAGTCGATGTGCGAATCCTTGCTGCGACGAACATCGACATTCCAGAAGCGCTCGCCAACAAGCGTCTGCGCGAGGATCTCTATTACCGTCTGAATGCTTTCACCATGTCGTTACCGCCGCTGAGGGAACGCAAGGAAGAAATCCCGATCCTGCTGAAGCATTTCATGTCGCGGATGTCGGAATCGTATGCGCGGGCGCCGTTGCCGCTTTCGGGTCCGTTGATGGAGGCGTGTCTGCGGCACAGTTGGCCAGGGAACCTGCGTGAACTGAGCAACTTCATCAAGCGCTATCTGGTGTTGGGAGACGAGACACTGGCGGCATCCGAGTTGCAGCCGCGCCCCGATGGCGGCGGAGGAATGCATACCCATGCCGCGGGCCGGACTGCGGTGGCGGGTGCCGAATCGGCAGGGGGATTGAAGTCGCTTTCGCGAAACGCCAAAGATGAAGCGGAGGCCGAGGCGATCGCACGCGCGCTCGAAGAGACGAACTGGAATCGCAAACAGGCCGCTGTATTGCTGAAGATTAGCTATAAGGCGCTGCTGTATAAGATTCGCCAGTATGGGATTGCGCAAAGCCGGAGCACTCACCGGTTGTCTGCCGGGGCCTGAGTTGGTGCCGCAGTGATTCCGAGCCCACCCTTTCGCAAAAAACAGGAAAAGGATGGGGCACCCCGCGGTTCAAACTAAAGGCTAAGAGCTAAATTTGGTGCGGATAAGAGGACTTGAACCTCCACGACCTTGCGGCCACTAGGTCCTGAACCTAGCGCGTCTGCCAGTTCCGCCATATCCGCATCTTAAAGAAAAAATCGGCAGGAGCCCCGTTCGCAGGGCGACTACACTACTATCTACTGGCTGGCGTGTGGCTGTCAAACCCGAGCCCATTTTCAAAGGCACGCCATCGGAAGGCCAGGATAAATGGGAAACCCGCCCGATAAAATCCCTGTGGATATGGCGAAGGAACTCCGAGCGCTGTCGCACGATCTGAGCAACGCGCTGGAAACCATCGTGCAAGCCACCTATTTGATTCGGCAAGCGGGACCGTCCGAAGAATCGCGCCGCTGGGTCGAACTGGTCGACGAGGCCTCGCAAGCCGCAGTGAAAATAAATCACAAGCTGCGCGAAGTTTTGCGCCAGCAGAGTTAATTCGCAGCGGCCCGTCTCTACAGCCTGAGACTTAGGCCAGTTTTGCGGCCATGGTGATTTTTGCGTTTAGGACTTTCGATATGGGGCAGCCTGTTTCGGCATTCTTGGCGGCCGTATTAAAGGCTTCCGCGGTCGCGCCTGGAACTTTCGCGACCACATCCAAATGCACGGCAGTGATGGTCCAGCCGGTATCGAGCTTTTCCAGGCTGAGCGTCGCCGAGGTGTTGATGCTTTCGGCAGTCAGGTTCGCAGCCCCGAGTTGCCCCGACAGCGCCATTGAAAAACAGGCCGCGTGCGCAGCTGCGATCAGTTCTTCCGGATTCGTTCCCGGGGCATCTTCAAACCGCGTGGTGAAAGAATATTTGGTGTTGGAAAGGATTCCGCTGGCGGACGAAACCGTCCCCTGCCCGTCTTTGATACCACCCTTCCAAACTGCGCTAGCTTTGCGTTGCATTCGAAACTCCTCATGTGAAGATGATTGAGATTGATGACCTATTGTAGAAGGGGCGGGGCCGCGCCGTCATCCGCCGACTCTGTTGTAACCTGTGTCCGTGGCTCCCGAAACTTCCAGCATCCGCTCGCTGTTCCTCGCCGGCCCTGCCGGACGCCTGGAAGCTCTGCTCAACGCGGGGTCGGCGACCGCGACTCATGCGGCGCTGGTGTGCCATCCCCACCCGCTATTCGGCGGAACGCTGCACAACAAGGTCGTTTTTCACGCGATGAAGGCGCTGAACAGTTTTGGATTCCCCGTACTTCGGTTTAATTTCCGCGGCGCCGGCCTGAGCGAAGGCGAACATGCGAACGGCATCGGAGAAGTCGACGACGTGTGCGTTGCCCTCGACTGGCTGGAACACGAATACACGCTGCCGATCGTTTTTGCCGGCTTTTCGTTCGGAGCCGCCGTGGGACTTCGAGCTGCCCATGCCGACGACCGGGTCCGCGCGCTCATCGCCCTCGGACTGCCCGCGGTGCCCATCGAAGACCGCATCTACGATTTTGAATTTCTGCGCGCATCGACCAAACCCAAACTTTTCGTGAGTGGCTCGCGCGATCAGTTCGGTCCGGTGGGAAAACTCGAAGCGCTGGTCAACACCTTCGCCGAGCCGAAAACATTAGTCCGCATCGATGCAGGAGACCACTTCTTTGAAGGCCGCTTGCGTGAGATGCGCGAGACGGTTGAGGCGTGGGTGAAAGCGACGACTGCGATTTAGAATTCAGCTTTTCTTGGTTTTCGTTATGGCCCAGAACGCCTGCGCGTCTTCTCGGCTCAGGTTGCGTTCTCCGAGTTTCGCGAAGCGCTGGAAGCTCGCTTCAATTAGTCGTGCCAACTCCGCGAAAAGGAGGTCTTCGGCCTTTTTGAAGTTCCAGCAAGTCTTCCCCTGCATACGCTTCTTCAGTTCGAGTGACATGCCGTTCAATAAATCCGGAAACATATACACCGGGAAAAGATGAAGTGACACGTAACTCTTGCTCATGATGCCCGCGAACATCAACGGCTTTCCCCGGTACTGAATCGACCTCGACTCGCTCATGTATCCAGCGGGACCGTCTTTGGTGACCCGCAGTTTCTTGTCATAAGGGCGCAGAATCTTCCGCAAGCCTTGGAAGGCGAGATCGAACTCCTGTTTCTTGTCAGTCTTGTCTTTTTTGCGAAGGACTACTTTAGTTTTCGCAGGCATAGCGCAGGATTATACGGCCCTTCTCTATAATCCTCCAACATGCCGGAGTTAACAGATCGCTTGCAGCAGTTCGCGCGCATGCGCGACACCGCCCGCGAGATTTTCGCATCGGCGCTGAAGAATGCGTCGATTGAAAACGCTTTTACCCGCAATGTCCACTGCGCGCGTCGCGTTCTTCGCATCGGCGACGACCTGCACGATCTCGATTCCTACCATCGCGTGTTCGTGGTCTCGATCGGGAAGGCCGCGAACACCATGGTCGCCGCTCTCGAAGCTCAGGTCGGCAACAGTCTCGAAGGCATCGTCGCATCGTCGGTTGAGCCTGCGAGTCAAATACGGGGCTTCCGCTATTTTCGCGGCGGGCATCCGACTCCGACCGCGGAATCCATTCAAGCCGCCGCCGCGATTCTGAAATCGCTCAATTCGCTCGACTCCTCTTCGCTTGCGATCTTCATGATCTCGGGCGGCGGTTCGTCGATCGTGGAAAAACCCATCGCTTTTTTTAAAGAAGACACTTTGAAAGACGATGCTTTGAACGACGACGGGATCTCGCTTACCGATCTCGCCGCGACCTATCAGACGCTCGTGCACTCGGGCGCGCCCATCGCCGAGATCAATGCGATTCGCAAACATCTCTCGGCAGTGAAAGGCGGACGCCTCGCCCAAGCCGCCTATCCCGCGCAGCAGGTGTCGATCCTGGTCTCCGACGTGCCCGACGATACGCCGGACGCGCTCGCGTCCGGCCCGACCATGCCGGATTCCACTTCGATTCACGATTGCGAAACCATCGCCGCGAAATACAATCTGATCGATCAGCTGCCGGTATCTGTCGGCGATCTCTTTCGGCAGCACGCGCTCGACGAGACGCCCAAGTCCGACGATCCCGCCTTTGTGCGCGCGCGCTGGTGGACCGTGCTGTCTAACAAGGTAGCTGTCGACGAAGCCGCCGCATCCGCGACCCGAGCCGGATTTGCCGTCGAGGTCGATAACTCATGCGACGATTGGCCTTACGACAAAGCCGCCGATTACCTACTGAATCGTCTGCGCGAATTGCGAAGTACCGTGTCGCGTGTGTGCCTGATCTCGGGCGGCGAGGTTACAGTAACGGTGCGCAACGGCGGCGGCGTCGGCGGACGCAATCAGCAATTCGCTCTCGCTTGCGCCGAACAAATATCCGGAGAAGACATCACCGTGCTGAGTGCCGGCACAGATGGCATTGACGGCAATAGTCCTGCCGCCGGTGCTGTGGTCGATGGCAGCACCATTGCTCGCGTCGAGAGTCACGGCGGCGTCGAAGCCGTGCGACATGCGCTTGCGAGCTTCAACGTCTATCCCCTATTCGATCGACTCGGCGATGCGGTCACGACCGGTCCGACCGGAAACAACCTTCGCGACCTGCGCATCCTGGTCGCTTACTAAGTTCTGGCCCCCGACTTCTTACTAGGGGCGTGTTTCATCAATGCGCCTCAGCTTGGAAAGCGCGTCTTTCGGGGGCTAAAGCTCACATTTCTAAAGGCTCTGATTGGCACGGCTGAAGCCGTGCTCTTCCCAAAACCGATTTATGAAACACGTTCTAGTTGCGGGAAGTTCTAAGTCCTCAGTGCATCTTGTGGTTCGCGCTTTTGGCCGGCCCTGATATCAGAGGGTCCACATAGAAGACACACGTATCCCCAGGACGACAATTGACTCACGAAGCCGACAGTTCATGGCCCTGCGGATGCCGTACTTTCTTAAATCTCTCCGGAGCCGGCAGCGTCGCGCCCGCAGGCCGCATCCAAGCCTTTAAACCCACTATTCAACCGGAGGTTTCGCTTGAAACACAAAATTCGCACCAGCATTCTGTTGAGTCTTGTATATGTTGCCCTGTTCGGATTCTCGAATCGCGCACGAGCCCAGAAAATTGATGTCGCGTTTGGCATCAGCACGATTGAAGCGCCCGCCGCGAACTCGACGAGCCCGTCTCTCACCGGCGGCACCTATCCTGGCTTTAGCGGCGACGTGCTCCTATGGCACAATTTCGGCATCGGGGGCGAGATCTACTGGAAAGCAACCCAGAGCAAATATCCCGGCTTAACCCCAACCCCTTATCGTCCGCTTTTCTTGGATGTGAACGGGATTTACGCGCCCAAGCTGGCGAGCCACACCTATCTGGAACTGTCGGCGGGCATCGGCGCGGTCGATACCCGCATCTATTGCTCCCAATGCGGCAACGGCTCCAATACCAACTACTCGAGCGACAAACACTTTGCGGGAGATTTCGGTGCTGGCGTCAAGATCTATCCCAGGGGGAGCGGCTTCTTCATTCGTCCTGAAGCCAGAATCTACCTCGTCACCAACAACCAGTTGTTTAGTTCGTCGTACTCCACGCGCGTTGGGGCGTCGATCGGCTATACATTCAAATGAAGATTCAAGTGAAAAATCGAGGCGCTTTCGATGGGTCGTCTTGAGCGCGGGACCCGCGTTTTCCCGGTCGTGGCAAATGACGGGCGTCCGCGTTTCCAGTTGTAAATTTATTTCCCCTGTGTACTCGCCAGTGGCCCGGATCGCCCTCCCGCATTATGATAGGGATATGAATTTCGGCTTTTCAGGCGAGATGATCTTTATCTTTTTTTTGGCGCTGATCCTTTTCGGGCCCAAGAAAATGCCCGAGATCGGACGCCAGGTGGCGCGCTTCCTCGGTGAATTCCGTCGCGCTTCCAACGAATTCCGCTCGCAGATCGAGTCTGAAATCAATAATCTGGACAGCGGCAGCCCACGCCAGCAGATTCTGCCGCCTCTGCAAGCTCCCCTGGGGTCGCTCGCGAGCCGCATTTTCAATCCACCGTCTCCTGAGAAACTGGAGGCAGCCGAAGATGAGGCCGCCGAACAGGCCGTCGTCAAAGCTGCGGCTGCCGAATCCGTAGCCGTCGAGTCCACCCACGTTTCGAAAGCGGCGCCCGATGCCTGATGCAGCCGCGTCGTCTCCCGTGAGCGAATCCGCCAACGATCAAGATAGGCATAAAGACAAAGATCAGATGCCCACCATGGGTTTTCTCGAACATCTCGAGGAACTGCGTAAGCGCCTCGTCTATTCCATCATTGCCATAGTCATTGGCTTCTTCGCCTGCTGGAGATACTCCGAAAATATTTATGCCGTCATGCAGCGCCCGATTATGGACGCGTTGGCGCGCAACGGCCTTTCCGCGAAGCTTGTCTACGTCAATCCCACCGAACCCTTCAATCTGTACCTGAAAGTCGGGATGATGGCGGGCCTGTTCGTCGTATCGCCGTTCGTGCTCTACCAGATTTGGTGCTTCATTTCCCCCGGCCTCTACCGCAACGAAAAGCGCTACGTCATGCCCTTCATGACCTCGACCATCGCGCTCTTTCTGGCGGGAGGATACTTCGGCTACAAAGTGGTATTGCCGCAAGCGCTGGTATTCCTGATCGGCTACGGCAAAGATTTCCAGCCCATGATTACGCTCAGCGAATACAGTTCGCTGTTTCTGACCATCATCGTAGGCCTCGGCGTAATTTTCGAGATGCCGATTCTGATATTTTTTCTGGCGCTGATGGGCATCGTCAGTCCGGGCTGGATGTGGCACAACATCCGCTACGCCGTCCTGGGGATTTTTGTGGTGGCCGCCATCGTTTCACCGACACCCGATATCCTGAACATGTGTATCTTCGCCGCGCCCATGATCGGGTTGTACGTACTAAGCATCGGGATCGCCTGGGCCGTGCATCCCACACAGCGTAAAAAGCGGGCGGAGAAAAATTCTTAGACAACCGAAAAGCATTGATCACAGGGGCACAGAGAGCCAACGGGGAAACCATGAAATATCTCGCGACAACGCCGGCCATTTTTGCAGCGAGTCTCGAGAATGGTCCCGAAGATAGTCCCGGAGGCTTCCCCCGTGTTCCTCGGTGCCCCCTGTGGTTAAAGGTGTTGCCTTTGCTGGTGGCGCTAACGACACCCCTGGCGAAATCGGCGGCCGCCG
>JAYUJG010000100.1:0-6045 GCA_043765355.1 Acidobacteriaceae bacterium
ACAGCACGTTTGCAGGTCCGCCGCCAAATGCTCAACCTGTTGCACGTTTCATAATTGTGAAGGTCCGATGAGCATACGTGGCGAGGGTTAATGCGCTTAGTGATTTGCAGGCGGAAACCTCTGCCGAACTCGATGCTCTCATATCCTCGATCCTTCACAGGGCGTTTCGAGGGGAACTATAAACAGAAACTTGCAGCGGGAAAAGCGGCAACTTCTATCACGTTTTTATCACCGCAAGCACTCTTGAGCCTCCCATCTCAGTTTGCGACGTTATCTAAATCGACGTAACCCATTGCAAATAATTGGCGGAAGCGAGTGTGAGTCGAACACACCGGCGGCATCGAAGATGCCGCCCGACGGTTTTGAAGACCGAGCCAGTCACCGGACTGGATGCGCTCCCGTGATTCGCGGAGAAGTTCGTTTGCAACGTAACACGAACTAGAACTGGTTTCCCAAATGTTTTCCGAGGCGGGAGCCATGCCCGTGCCGTCCCTCCGGGACTCTGACATTTTTCCGTTTGAACCCAGGACTTACGTCCTGGGCTAACGTATATGGCCCTTCCGGGGCTGGATTTCGAAGGATATGATCCACCCTGTCTTAGGGAAACGTAGTTCTCACGCGGTCTATAAGCCCGAAACCATTGCTGCCTTGACGACACGGCTGAAGCCGCGCCCTACCCAAACCTGATTGTGAAACCTGGACTTACTTGGGCTGCGCCACCACGCGCAGATACGGTTTCAGGGTCTTAAAGCCAGCCGGATATTTCTGTTTCGCCTGCTCATCTGAAACCGAGGTTGGAATGATCACGTCGTCGCCCGGCTTCCAATTCACGGGAGTCGCAACACAGAACTTCGCCGAGAGTTGCATGGAGTCAAGAACGCGCAGCACTTCGTCGAAATTGCGTCCGCTGCTCATCGGATAGATCAGCATCAGCTTGATTTTTTTGTCTGGACCGACGACGAACACGGTGCGCACGGTGGCGTTGTCGGCGGCGGTGCGGCCGTCGCTGGTCGTCCCGGATTCCGCGGGCAGCATGTCATAAAGTTTCGCGACCTTGAGTTCAGGATCGCCGATCATCGGATAGGTCACTTTGTGGCCCTGCGTTTCTTCGATATCGGCGGCCCATTTGCCGTGGCTTGCCACTGGATCGACGCTCAGGCCAATAATTTTTGTGTTGCGCTTGGCAAACTCGGGTTGCAGCCCCGCCATGTAGCCGAGTTCGGTGGTGCAGACTGGAGTGAAATCCTTGGGGTGCGAGAACAGGATAGCCCAGCCGTCGCCAATCCATTCGTGAAAGTTGATCGGACCCTGGGTGGTTTCGGCGGTGAAATTCGGAGCTTCGGAATTGATGCGGAGCGACATGGCAGTTCCTCTGGAAATTTATCGAAAATGTTGTACGGCGCAGCAGTTTCAAACTCTACTACAGATAGAAACTATCTGGCGTCCACTGGCCCCGTGAACCGGAGCCTCGGCTGGTTGCGCAGCAATTATGGTATCGCACCGTGCGCATTGGCGCCGCGTGATGCGTTGTCCGATAGCTGTCCGGTGGGTCAGTTTCACGATGGAGAGCAGAAAGAGCTTCCACCACCAAGGGCACGAAGGACGACGAAGGTTTTCTAATCCCAAGGTTTCCTTCGTGCCCTTGGTGGTGGATGGTTCCGGTGCGCGATAAAATCTTGGTCATGGCTGCTTCCGTAAAAAACTTCTCCATGGTGCAGGTCGATGTCTTCACCGACCGCGCCCTGGCCGGCAACTCGCTGGCTGTTTTTCTCGATGGACGCGGCCTGAGCACGGAGAACATGCAGGACCTGGCGCGCGAGACGAATCTTTCCGAGACCACTTTCGTTTTTCCTGGAGAAGCTGCCGCAGAAAAATCGCGCGGAGTTCGCGTGCGCATTTTTACCGTGCAGGAAGAGTTGCCATTTGCCGGACATCCGACGCTGGGCACGGCTTTTGTGCTGCGCGGGGGGACGGAGGCACCGGAAGTTCTTCTCGATCTGAATGTTGGGGCGGTCCCGGTGCGTTTCACTGAAACGCCCGGTCAGCCTGCCTTTGGCGAAATGACGCAGAAGAATCCTGAGTTCGGTGCGACTCACACCGTGGACGACATGGTGCGGCTCACGAATCTGAGCGCGGCGGATTTCGATGTGTCCGCGCCCATTCAAACCGTCTCAACCGGCATGCCTTTTACCATGGTTTTGTTGCGATCGTTGTCGGCAGTGAAGAAACTTCGCCTCGATCTCGATCGGGCCGCCGAGTATCTAGGGCGCAGCGGCGGAAAATTCTTTTATTTTGTTTGTCGCGAGACTGTCGATCCGAAGGCGCGTCTTCACGCCCGAATGATTTTTTATAACGGAGACGACCCGGCCACCGGGTCCGCCGCTGGATGCTGCGCCGGCTGGATGGTCGCGCACGGCGTTGCCGCCAGCGAGGAACAGGTCCTAATCGAGCAGGGTTTGGAAATGCACCGTCCCAGCCGCATTTTTGTGCGCGCCACCAAACCAAGCGGGCAACCGGAAAATTTCGGAGATAACTATGTTGTCAATGTGCGCGTCGGTGGAAATTGTGTGGAAGTTCTCCGCGGCGAAGTCACGATCGCGATCTAGCGGAGCGAAACACTGCCCCAGTCGCGGCTTTCAGCCGGATGGCACACTCTTCCGAAGCACGAGAGGGCCATTGGCGAGCGCGCTACTTTACCGAAACCGCGAATCTGTTTAGCATTCACTTCGCTCCGGTTCTCCAGAAAAAAGAAATCAGGCATCCAATTCAAAAGATATTTGTGACGACACACTCCCGGTCAGATCAATGAAGCCCAAGAAAACGATTCTTTGCGTGGACGACAACGAACAGGCGCTCTCGATCCGTAAAATTCTGCTGGAAACGCGTGGCTACCGCGTTGTGGCGTGCAACAACGGCGCCCTGGCCCTTGAAGTCTTCCGCCGTGGCGGTGTGGACCTGGTGCTCACCGACTTGCTCATGCCGGGCGTGGACGGCTCGCGGCTGATCGAAGAAATTAAAAATCTTTCGCCGCAGACGCCGGCGGTTCTGATTTCCGGGCGAACGAAAATTTACGAGCGGGAAACGCTTGCCGATGTTTTTCTGCCCAAGGGCATGTATGAACCCGCGGACCTGCTCGAGCGGATTCGGGTGTTGCTGGTGCGCAAGCGCGGGCCGAAGCGGCAGGTCGAACTTCATAGCGATCGCGCGCAACATGCAACCGTTGCGTAACCGAGTGGTGGTGGATGGTTTGCGAGATCTTCAACCACCAAGGGCACAAAGGTCCACGAAGGAAGCGAGAGAGACTTGAGACCTTGGTGATGCTGCGTGGCCTTGGTGGTTGTGATTGTTGTTTGTTCATTTTGCGTAAGAGAAGCCACGAGGATGGGCCAGGCTAAATTTCGCTCCGGGCGTGATATCGTTTTCACTGGATGTCGGCCTTCATTGAAGCGAGAGAACTGCGCAAAACCTACCGGGTTGGCAAGGTGGATGTGCCCGCCCTGCGCGGGGTTTCTTTCAGCGTGCAAAAGGGCGAGTTCGTCACCATCGTGGGCCCGTCGGGCAGCGGCAAGTCCACACTTTTTTATATGCTGGGCGGGTTGACCCGGGCGGATTCTGGCAGCGTGACCATCGACGGCGTGGATTTTGCGACGCTTTCAGATGGCGAGCGCACGCGGCTGCGCAAAAGCAAAATCGGATTTGTGTTTCAGAAATTTAATCTTCTGCCCACGCTCAGCGCGCGGTCGAACATCGAGATCGCCGCGGATATTGCCACGAAGGCGGCGCCCGATCCTTTGTTTTTAAAGAAGATCACGGAGATGCTCGGCATCGGTGGGCGGCTCGACCATCGTCCGAACGAGCTGTCTGGCGGCGAACAACAGCGGGTTGCGCTGGCGCGGGCTCTGATCAATCGGCCGGCCATCGTGCTCGCGGACGAACCAACCGGGAACCTTGATTCCAAAAGCTCGAGCATTGTTCTCAATATGCTGCGCCAGTCGAATAAGGAATTGGGGCAGACGGTGATGATGATCACGCACAATCCCGAGGCGGCGGCGTATGGCGATCGCATCGTGCACATGCGGGATGGCGAGATCGTAGCGCCCGATCAAGATCCGCAGTGGACGCCGCATCGCCCGGCACAGCATTTGCAGTCCTGACAAGTTCTCTGATGGCGGGTTTCCTCATGGCACATCGCAACGAATTGACAAAACCGATTCTTTCCGGCAAGGGAGCGACCGACTACGAGCGCTACTTGCACACCGACGAACTGCTCGCCCTGCAGAAGTCGCCTGAGGATCTGCTGCACCCGGACGAAATGACATTTCTGGTTGTGCACCAGGCCTCGGAGCTGCTCATGAAGGGCGGGGCATTCGAACTTGGCCGCGCGCTCGAAGCACTCGAGCGCGGCGATTTTGGCAACACAACGCGCCTGATCCGGCGGGCGATTTCGTTGCTCGAACCTCCCATCGGCCTGCTGCATATTCTGGAAACGATCAGTCCTTGCGACTATCACTTGATTCGCGCCGGACTGGGCCACGGCAGCGGACTCGACTCTCCCGGATTCCTCTCGCTGCTGCACGTTGGCCCGCGCCTGGGTAAAGCGTTTCACGAGAAGCTTGGCGTTGCGGGTATTACCACCGGCGAACTCTACCGGCATCACGAAGAGTTTTTTGGATTGCACGATGTGGCCGAGCGCCTGCTTGATTTTGATGAACGGATGCAGCTATTCCGCTTTCACCACTTGAAGCTGGCAGAAAGAATCATCGGCGGCCGCGTGGTTGGCACCATGGGGACGCCGGTGGAAGTCTTGCAGCAACGGATGGAAAGCTGGTTGTACAAGGATCTCTGGGACGTTCGGAATCAGATTACGGCCGCCGTGAATCAAGTGCAGGGAGGGGGTAAGTATTAGGAATCTTCCCGGGAGTCTCCGGTTCTCCGAACGCCGCGTTTGCTACGCCGGGACGGCCTCGTTTATACTCGATAGGACGAGCGGGAGTAACTCAGCGGTAGAGTGCGACCTTGCCAAGGTCGAAGTCGCGGGTTCAATCCCCGTCTCCCGCTCCAGTGTTTTGAAGCCCTGCGCCTTGCAAGGGCTTTTCGTTTTAGGGTGACGCTTTAACTTGGAATTTAAGCGTATTTTGTTAGGTAATCCGGCGCGGTCGCCAAGTGGTAAGGCCGAGGTCTGCAAAACCTCTATCGTGAGTTCGATTCTCACCCGCGCCTCCAACATCTCGTGAGCCACTAACGCAACCGTTCTGAGCTGCAGCGATAAAAGGGCAGCCCGCAAACCAACCATGAACAGGAGAACGAAAATGAACAAGTCAACGTTTGGAACCATTCTGCTTGTGCTGCTCGCCCTGCCCGCGTGGGGCGCGGACCAGAGCAAAGCCAGCCAAGCCGCTCTGAGCAAAGAAGCGAAGATCACCATGGAACAGGCCCAAAAAATTGCCTTAGCTAAGGAAGCGGGCACAATCCAGGAGAAGGAGATTGAGCGGGAAAAGGGACGCCTGATCTATTCCTTCGATATCAAGATGGCGGATGGGATCCACGAAGTCAACGTCGATGCCGTGACAGGCGAGGTCGTCGAAGATACAGTCGAAAGCGCCGCCGCCGAGGCCAAAGAGAAGGCGGCTGACAAAAAGCAAAAAAAGAACGACAAGATGGCGCCGCCAAACAACTGATATTTGCGAAAAGAAGCCCCACTCTCTCGCTTGCTTTTCGTCTTTGCGAAAGAGAGTGGGGCTAGAACGTTATAGCCGAGCGCATACCGCCTTCGTCTGCGTGTAGAGTTCGAGGGCGTCTTTGCCCATTTCTCTTCCCCAACCGGACTGCTTGTAGCCACCGAAGGGCAATGCTGCGTCGAAGATGTTGTAGCAGTTGATCCAGACCGTTCCGGCGCGCAGCGAAGCGGCCAAGCGGTGTGCCTTGGAAATATCCTTGGTCCAGATGCCAGCCGCCAGGCCGTACACCGTTCCGTTGGCGCGGGGCATGAGTTCTTCAGGATCGTCGAACGGAATTGCCGCTACCACCGGCCCGAAAATTTCCTCC